>JBBSFF010000422.1:0-1089 GCA_038238995.1 Sphingomonadales bacterium | reverse complement strand
TCAGCGCGACGACGACGACGTCGGCGGCGGTGAAGCGCGCGATCTGGCCGAGCAGGACCGACTTGCCGACGCCACTCCCGGCCATGATCCCGACGCGCTGGCCGCGCCCGAGCGTCAGCAGGCCGTTGATCGCGCGGACGCCGACGTCGAGCGGTTCGCGCACCCCCGTCTTGTCGAGCGGGTTGCCGACCAGCGGCTCCAACGGAACGCGCGCCATCCGCGCGAGCGGCGGACCGGCATCGAGCGCGCGTCCGCCGCCGTCGATCACCCGCCCCAGCAGCGCCGGCCCGACGCTCGCCCGCGCCGCCCCCGCGAGCGGCATCACCGCGCCGCCGGGGAGCAACGGCCCAAGCGCGGCGAGCCCCATCAGTACGCTGCGCCGGTCGCGGAAACCGATGACCTCGGCGGCGACCGCGTGCGGCCCGACCGCGCAGATCGTCCCGACCGCAAGGTCGACCCCCGCCGCCTCGATCGTCAACCCGTCATAGGCGACGACGCGCCCGCCGACGACCGGCAGAGGAACCGTCCCGACCCGGGCGGTTGCGGCAAGACCGGCGAGCGCAGCGGTGACGCTCACAACAGCTCCTCGAGCAGTGCGGCGAGGCGCGCGGGAAGGCCGTCGGCGATGACGAAGGTCGGGGCGTCGACAACGACGCTGCCGCGCGTCACGGCGGGGTCGGCGACCGCGTCGGAAACGGTGCCGGCATCGTCGGGATGGACCCGCACCACCGTGCCCGGCGCGACGGCGACCGCGGCGAGCGCGGTGTCGACCAGCCGCGCCATCACCGCCGGATCGGTTCGCAGCGCGTCGGCAATCACAGCCTCGGCGAGCGCATTAACGAGCGCGATGAACGGCCCGCGCAGCACCTCGCGGTCGACCACCGTCGCCGCGTCGTACGCCGCCGCCGCCGCCGCGAGCAGGTCGCGGACCGGCGCGAGCCGCGCTTCGGCGTCGGCAACCCCGGCGGCGAACCCCTGCGCATAGCCCTCGGCGGCGACGGCCTCGATGTCGACCGGCGGCAGCTCGGGCGGCGGCGGCGGGGCCATCGCGGCGTAGAGCGCGGCGACGCGGACCGCGCTAGACATAGC
>JBBSFF010000421.1:0-1150 GCA_038238995.1 Sphingomonadales bacterium | reverse complement strand
TGCGACAGGCGCAGGCGCAGGTCGGATCGGCCAAGGCCAACACGAAGGCAAAGGCGCTCGACGTCGAGTTTACCCGCGTCGTCGCCCCCGCATCGGGCCGTGCGTCCGACCGCAAGGTCAGCAGCGGCAACTATGTCAGCAGCGGGCAGACGCTGTTGACGACGATCGTGTCGTTGAACCCGATCCATTTCGTCTTCACCGGGTCGGAGGCGGTCTATCTGAAATATCAGCGCGCCAACCGCGCCGGGACCCGCCCTTCGTCGCGTGTTGCGGCGAACCCCGTCGACATCCGCCTTGCCGATGAAACCGCGTATCGCTGGCATGGGCGGATGGACTTCGTCGACAACACAATCGACCGCGGGTCGGGGACGATCCGCGGGCGCGCCGTCGTCGCCAACCCAGACGGCCTGCTGACGCCGGGCATGTTCGGCCATATGCGCCTGCTCGGGTCGGGGGCGTATCAGGGGCTGCTCGTGCCCGAGGATGCGGTCGTCACCGACCAGACGCGCAAGACCGTGCTGGTCGTCGGCGCCGATGGGAAGGTGGCGCAGCGCGTCCTCGAACTCGGGCCGATCGTCGACGGGCTTCGCGTCGTCCGCTCGGGGCTCGCGGTTACCGATAACGTCATCATCGCCGGGGTTCAGCGCGCCCATGCGGGAGCGCCGGTCAAGGTCGTGCAGGGCCGGATCGTGCCACCCGACCCCGGCTCGGCGCCGTCGATGCCGAGCTTCACCGAACCCCCGGCGACGTCGGCGACCGCCGCGTCGGCTGTTCGCTAACGTGCGTTTTTCGCATTTCTTCATCGATCGCCCGATCTTCGCCGGGGTCATCTCGGTCCTGATCGTCCTGATCGGCCTGTTCGCCTATCCGTCGCTGCCGGTCGCGCAATATCCCGAGATCGCGCCGCCGACGATCGCCGTCAGCGCGTCGTACCCCGGTGCGTCGGCCGAGGTGCTCGGCGATACCGTCGCCGCGCCACTCGAGCAGGAGATCAACGGCGTCGAGAACATGCTGTACATTACGTCGTCGTCGACAGGCGACGGGCGGGTGACGGTCAACGTCGTATTCAAGCTCGGCACCAACCTCGATACCGCGCAGGTACTCGTCCAGAACCGGGTTCAATCAGCGCTGCCGCGCCTGCCGCAACAGG
>JBBSFF010000420.1:0-1173 GCA_038238995.1 Sphingomonadales bacterium | reverse complement strand
GAGCGCGATCAGCGCCTCGGTCGCGGCGAGCGTCTGCGCGAGCGGGATCGGGGCGAGCGCGCGCCCGGCTTCCTCGGCGAGGACGCACGCGGCTTCGGAGGTCATGCCGACCCCACCGTGCGCTTCGGGCACCCGCGCGGCGGTCCAGCCGAGGTCGACGACCGCCTGCCACAGCGGCGCGTCGAACGCGGCGGTGCCGTTCATCGCCGCGCGCGCGACCGCCGGTCCAGCGCGTTCGTCGAAGAATTTGCGCGCCTGCTCGCGCAACGCCTTGGCGTCGTCGGAAAAATCGAAGTCCATGCCGTCTCCCCAGAGGCTTTCATCCGACTTTACGTTAACGTCAGTCGCGCGCAACCCCTGCGGCGTGGTAGGCGCTCGCACGAAGGAGACTCCCGATGAGCGAAGCGATGGAAGACCGCGTTGCGACCGAGCTGACCGAGGGCGCGACCCCCGAACAGCGCGCCGCGCTCGCGGCGTGGGCGAGCCACCTGCTGGCGATCCGCGACGACTCGGAGGACGGCTTCGGCAAGGCGCGGTCGGCGCTGATGGCGACGGTCGACGGCAAGGCGGCGTGGCCGCTGATCCAGCGCCTCGGCGACGCGATCAAGCGCAACGCGTGGGACGAGCGCAGCAACCCCGAGCGCGCGGCGGTCGGCGGCGCGACGGCGATGATCGCGCTGTTCGGCGGCGGGCTCGCGGTGTTGACCGTGCTCGGCGCGGCGGCGGGGGCCCCGCTGTGGATCGTCTTCGGCAGCGGCGACGGGCTCGCGCGCAAGCTGGTCGCCGCCACCGCATGACGCCGGCGAACGCCGAGCTGATCGACTGGTGCCAGCGGCAGCGCGAGGATGCCGCGCGCCAGATCGAGCTGTTCGGCACCGGCGGCGTTAAGGCGCTGCTGCTGATGGCGGACGGGACGACGCAGGACATCACCGCCGGCGTCGTCGACCATCAGACCGACAACATCGCCGCGTATCAGCGGATCATCGCGGCGCTGAGGGCGTAGGCCTCAACCGCGCCTGAACAGCGCATCGGCGGCGGAGCGGAACGCCGTCGCCCTGTCGCGCTTCGCCCGCGATCGCGCGAGTTCGGCGGCGAGGCGCGCGATCCGGTCGTCGAGCTCGGCGACCGACAGGCGGTCGAGATCCTGCGCGATCAGCGCGGCGACGACGTCGT
>JBBSFF010000419.1:0-1249 GCA_038238995.1 Sphingomonadales bacterium | reverse complement strand
GATTCGGACGGCATCATGGCGCGGCTCAAGGGCGATGTCGCGATCGGCCACAACCGCTATGCGACGACGGGCGAGACCGCGCTGCGCAATGTCCAACCTCTGTTCGCCGAACTCGCGAGCGGCGGGTTCGCCATCTGCCACAACGGCAACATCTCGAACGCGGTCAAGCTGCGCAAGGACCTCGTGCGGCGTGGCTCGATCTTTCAGTCGACGAGCGACACCGAGGTCATCATCCACCTCGTTGCCACCAGCACCTACCGAACCCTACTCGACAAGTTCATCGACGCGCTGAAACAGGTCGAGGGGGCGTACAGCCTGCTCTGCCTGACCGGCGAGGGGATGATCGCCTGCCGCGACCCGTTGGGCGTCCGCCCGCTCGTCCTCGGGCGGCTCAACGACAGCTATATCCTCGCGTCCGAGACCGTCGCGCTCGATGTCGTCGGCGCGACCTTCCTGCGGTCGGTCGAGCCGGGCGAGCTGATCGTCATCACCGCGCGCGGGCTTCGCTCGCTGCGCCCGTTCGGCGTCGTCCGTCCGCGCCCGTGCATCTTCGAGCACGTCTATTTTTCAAGGCCCGACTCGGTCGTCGACGGACGCAGCGTCTATCAGGTCAGGAAATCGATCGGCGTCGAACTCGCCCGCGAATCGCCGGTCGAAGCCGACATGGTTGTCCCCGTCCCCGATTCTGGCACCCCCGCCGCGATCGGCTTCGCGCAGGCCGCCGGGATCCCGTTCGAACTCGGCATCATCCGCTCGCACTATGTCGGGCGGACCTTCATCCAGCCGGGCGACCAGATCCGCAACCTCGGCGTCAAGCTCAAGCACAACGCCAATCGCGCGCTGATCGATGGCAAGAAGATCGTCCTGATCGACGACTCGATCGTCCGCGGGACGACGAGTCTCAAGATCGTCGCGATGCTCCGCGACGCCGGGGCCGAGGAGGTCCACATGCGGATCGCCTCGCCGCCGACGCGGCACAGCTGCTATTACGGCGTCGACACCCCCGAACGCTCGAAGCTGCTCGCGGCGAACATGGACGTCGAGCGGATGCGCGAATACATCAAGGTCGACAGCCTCGCCTTCCTGTCGATCGACGGGCTGTACCGCGCGTTGGGCGAAGAGATGCGCGACGACGCCGCGCCGCAGCACTGCGACGCGTGCTTCACCGGCGACTATCCGACGCGACTGACCGACCAGGAGGAACACGAGCCCGCCGACCAGCTGTCGCTGCTGGCGGAGCGGATGATTT
>JBBSFF010000418.1:0-1320 GCA_038238995.1 Sphingomonadales bacterium | reverse complement strand
GGGGAGCGTATCCGAGCCCCGCCCCGCAGGCTGCCCCCGATCGAACGCCCAGTCGGCGGCGGCGCGCGCGACCGCGTCGAGCGTATCCTCGGGCGGGACAGCGGCGGCGATCGTCAAGGCCCCGTCGCAGCGGGTCAAAAAGACCGCGCGGGCGTCGAACAGCGTCGCCGATTCCCCCGCGAGCGCATGGCCGAGCGCCGCCTCGTCGGGTGCCGCCGCGAGCGCGCGGGCAAAGCCGGCGAGCGCCGCATTCTGCCGCGCCGACGTCGCCGCGAGCGCTCCCTGGCCTCGGACCCGTGAAGCGAGCTGGCTGATTATGACCGCGACCCCGAGCAGGACGATGACGGTCACCGCGTTCTGCGGATCGGCGATGGTGAAGGTATAGACCGGCGGCAGGAAGAAGAAATTATACGCCAGCGCGGCGGCGACCCCGGCAAGCAGCCCCGCGCGCAGCCCGAACAACAGCGCCGCGGCCATGACCGGAACGAGATACACGAGATCGGTCGAGTTGAGCCCGATCACCGGGCGAAGTACGACGCCGATCCCCGTCGTCAGCGCGACCATTGCGAACGCGCGGCCATAATCGGCGAGCGTCGTCGCGTCGGCGATGCGCACCAGCGGCTCGGCGGGGGCGCGGCGATCGCCCCCGCCGGGCAGGACGTGGATCGCGACTTCGCCCATGCCGCGAACGAGTTCGTCGACGACCGAGCCGTAGCGCAGCTGGAACCACCACGACCGCCGCGACTTGCCGATGACCAGCTGGGTGATGCGGGCGTCGAGGGCGTAACGCTTGAGGCCGTCGGTCACCCGCTCGGCCGGGATCGTCGCGGTATCGCCGCCAAGGCTCGCCGCCAGCGCGAGGGTATCGGCAAGCCGCTTCCGGTCACCGTCCCCCAGCCGGGCGCTGCGGCGCGTCTCGACGTGGAGTGCGGTCCAGCGAGCCCCGAGCGCGTCGGCCAGACGCTTGGCGGCACGGACGAGTTCGGGCGCGCTCGGCAGTTCGCCGACCGCGACGAGGATGCGCTCGCCCGCCGCATAGGGACCGGCGAGCGACTGGGCGCGAAGTTCGCTCAACATCTTGGCGTCGATCGCCTGCGCGGCGCGGCGCAGCGCGAGTTCGCGCAGCGCGGTCAGGTTCGCGCGGCTGAAGAAGTGGCTGAGCGCGCGCGACGCCTCCTCCGGCACATAGACCTTGCCCGCCTGCAACCGCGCGATCAGCTCGTCGGGCGGCAGGTCGACGACCTCGATCTCGGCATCCTCAAGCACCCGGTCGGGTACCGTCTCGCGGACGCGGACGCGGGTGAAGCTGGCGACGAGATC
>JBBSFF010000417.1:0-1326 GCA_038238995.1 Sphingomonadales bacterium | reverse complement strand
GATGCTGAGTGGGGTCGGTGTCGAGCATGAAACTGTCGCCGAGGGCGAAGCGGCGATCGAGCTCGCGCGCCTGTACGATTACGATGCAATCCTCCTCGATCTCACCCTTCCCGACGTCCACGGTTACGAGGTGCTGCGGCGGATGCGCCTCGCGCGGATCACAACCCCGGTCATGATCCTGTCGGGCGACGCCGAAACCGCGACGAAGGTCAGCGGCTTCGGCTTCGGCGCCGACGATTACGTCACCAAGCCGTTCCAGCGCGATGAACTCGTCGCCCGCCTCCACGCGCTCGTCCGCCGGTCGAAGGGGCACGCCGAATCGATCATCCGCACCGGCTCGATGGCGATCGACCTGTCGGCGCGGCTCGTGACTGTCGACAACCACCGTATCGCGCTGACCGGCAAGGAATATTCGATTCTCGAACTGCTGTCGCTCCGCAAGGGGATGACGCTGACGAAGGAAATGTTCCTGACGCACCTCTACGGCGGTCGCGACGAGCCCGAGCTCAAGATCATCGACGTGTTCGTCTGCAAGCTACGCAAGAAGCTCGCGGCCGCCGGTGACAATGCGGCGACGTGCATCGAAACCGTTTGGGGGCGCGGCTACGCGCTGCGCGATCCGGAACGCGCCGATACCGCGATGACCCAGGTCGCCTAGTCGTCGGGCGGATCGCCGTTCGGCGACCGCCGATGATGCGCCAGCGCGCGGAAGACGCCGCGTAGTGTCCGCACTTCGTTGTCGCTGAACGCCGGGCGCGTCAGCAAATTGCGCAGCAGCCGCTTGGCAATCGCGACGCGCGTCGTCGTCCCGTAATATCCGGCGGCGTCGAGATCGGCGTCGACCGCGACGATCAGCCGCTCGAGGTCGGCGTGGAGCGCGGGCCCCTCATAGTTGGCCAGCGCGGTCGGCGGGGTCGCATCCCCGGCGCGAAACCATTCATACGCGTTGATGAGAACCGCCTGTGCGAGATTGAGCGAGCCGAAGTCGGGGTTGACCGGGATCGTCAGGATCGCGTGCGCCAGCGCGAGGTCGTCGGTCTCGAGCCCCGAACGTTCGGGACCGAACATCAGCCCGCTCGGGTCGCGCCGGTCGCGCGTCTCCGCCGCTGCCTGCGCGGGCGTCACGACGGGCCGCGTCAGCGCCCGGTTGCGCAGCGTCGTCGCGTAGACGAAATTGAGATCGGCGACCGCGGCGGCGACGGTATCGAACACCCGCGCGTCGGCGAGGACGACGTCGGCTCCGCTCGCCGACGGCCCGGCGTCGGGGTTCGGCCAGCCGTCGCGCGGCGCAACGAGCCGCAGGTCGGTCAGCCCGAAATTGAGCAT
>JBBSFF010000416.1:0-1399 GCA_038238995.1 Sphingomonadales bacterium | reverse complement strand
CGACCCTCCGCTATTGGTCGTCGGAATTGCAGGAGGCGTACGCCGACGCCACCGTCGCGGTCGGGCGCTACAACGCGATGCGGGCGAGCGGACGGCTGGCGTGATGCGCCTTGCCGTCGCGGCGCTGGCGCTGCTGGTCGCTGCGAGCGCCGCCCCGACCCCGCCGCCGCGCGAATGGCAGATTGCGGGCAGGCTTACGCAGGGCGGGGTGGTCCTCGGCACCGCGCCGGTCGGGACGACGAGCCTGACGGTCGACGGCGCAGCGGTGCGGCTGACCGGCGACCGCCGCTTCATCGCCGGCTTCGGACGCGATATCGCCCCGACCACGACGATCGTCGCGCACTTCGCCGACGGGCCGAGCGACGCGCGGGCGGTGCCGGTGGCGAAGCGCGCGTGGAAGATCGAATCGATCCCCTCGCTCCGGCAGCCGCCGCCCGATGCCCCGCCCGACCCGGTCTACGACGCGCGCCGCAAGGTCGAACTGGCCGAGATCGCTGCGGCGCGCGCGGGCGATAGCGACGAAGGCGGCTGGGACCAGGCGTTCGCGTGGCCGGCGCACGGACGGGTCAGCGGCGTCTACGGCTCGCAGCGCGTCCTCGGCGGAGTGCCTAAGTCGCCGCACCTCGGCCTCGATATCGCCGCGCCCGCAGGCACCCCGGTCCGCGCCCCCGCCGACGGCACGGTCCGCCTCGCCCACGGGCCGTTTCTGCTCGAAGGCAATCTCGTCATGCTCGATCACGGCCACGGGCTGGTGTCGTCGTTCCTCCATCTCAGCCGGATCGATGTCCGCGAAGGGCAGCACGTCGCGCGCGGCGCGGTCGTTGGTCGCGTCGGCATGACCGGGCGCGCGACGGGGCCGCACCTGCATTGGGCGCTCAGCTGGCGCGACGCGCGGCTCGACCCGGCGCTGTTCGTGCCCGCTGGCGGAAATCAGGCATAGCTCGCCGCCTGTGTCCCATCGGCAACAACCGGTGGCTAAGTGTTGCTGGCACGTGGAACGCCGTTGCGGACGTGCAATCGTCCTTTCATAAAAGGGTCATTCGGTCGGCCGTGCGGCCAACGCTGCATGTCGGTCGTCATTCTCAAGGGGTAACTCATGGTTTATTCGTCGCTTCGGACCGCACTGCTTCGCTCGACCATTCTCGTCGGGGCCGCCGTGACCGCGTTTCCCGCGTTCGCGCAGACCGCGCCGGTGACCACCGCTGCCGCCGACAAGCCGGCCGCCGACATCGCCGACATCGTCGTCACGGGCTCGATCATCCGCAGCAAGGACGTCACCGCGTCGCCGGTTACCACGCTGACGGTTGAGAACCTCGATCGCCGCGCGATCAACACCGTTCAGGACGCGCTCCAGCAGCTGTCGTCGAACAACGGTCCGGCGCTGACCAACTCGTTCACT
>JBBSFF010000415.1:0-1420 GCA_038238995.1 Sphingomonadales bacterium | reverse complement strand
CGCGGGCCGCGGGGGGGGGAGTCGCGGACAAGATAACGAACGCCCGGGCGTTCGCTTCGCGGGCCCGCGCCGCGCTGCGCCTTACGCTGCCTCAGCCACCGGGTGCAGCGTCTCTTCGCCACCCTGCCAGTTGCACGGGCACAGCTCGTCGGTCTGCAGCGCGTCGAGGATGCGCAGCGTTTCGGCGGGGTTGCGGCCGACGTTGAGGCCGTTGACCGTGATGTGCTGGATGACATTTTCGGGGTCGACGATGAACGTCGCCCGCAGCGCGACGCCGGCGTCCTTATCGAGAATCCCGAGCGCGCGGGTCAGTTCGTGCTTGTTGTCGGCGATCCACGGGAAGTCGCACTTGGCCAGCCGCTCATCGGACTTGCGCCACGCGAAGTGGACGAAGTCGCTGTCGGTCGAGCCACCGATCAACACCGCGTCGCGGTCGGCGAAATCGCCACCGAGGTCGCCATAGCCGATAATCTCGGTAGGGCAGATGAAGGTGAAATCCTTCGGCCAGAAGAACAGGATCTTCCACTTGCCCGGCGCGTACGCGGCGAGGTCGATCGTTTCGCCGCGGGGCAGGGCGGCGATGCCCTGCTGGACCGAAAGCGTGAAGTTGGGCAACTTGTCGCCGACGCTGAGCATGGATCGTCTCCTGTGTGGGGCTGGTTCGTGATGGTCAGATGGACCGGCGCGCGTTAACGATCCAATTGATTATCCCGCGACCATTGATCGACTGACCCGATGACCTTCCTGCCGACGCTCAAGCAGTTACAGTATCTCGTCGCGCTGCATCAAAGCGGCCATTTCGGCCGCGCGGCGGCGGCGACCTTCGTCACGCAGTCGACGCTGTCGGCGGGACTGCGCGAACTCGAGACGCTGCTCGGGGTGACCCTCGTCGAGCGGACCCGCCGCGTCGTCCGCTTCACCCCGCTCGGCGAGCGCGTCGTCGCCAAGGCGTACGTCGTCCTGCGCGAGGCGGACGAGCTCGCCGAGCTCGCGCGCGCGGCATCGAACCCGCTCGGCGGCGAGCTCCGGCTCGGCGTCATCCCGACGATTGCGCCGTTCCTGCTCCCGCGCCTGCTGCCCCGGCTGCGCGAGGCGTACCCCGATCTCCGGTTGTTCCTGCGCGAGGAGACCAGCGGCGCGGCGTGCGAGGCGCTTGCGCGCGGCCAACTCGATTGCGTGCTGCTCGCGCTGCCGTGGGGATGCGGCGACGTCGCGACGAAGCGGTTGTTCGACGACCCGTTCTACCTCGCCTTCCACCCCGCCGACTTCGCCGACCCGCCGCTCCGCGTCCTGCCCGCCGCGATCGACACCGCGCGGCTGCTGTTGCTGGAAGACGGCCACTGCCTCAAAGAGCACGCACTCGCCGCGTCGTCCGCTTCACCCCGCTCGGCGAGCGCGTCGTCGCCAAGGCGTACGTCGT
>JBBSFF010000414.1:0-1499 GCA_038238995.1 Sphingomonadales bacterium | reverse complement strand
CCGGCGGTCGGCCAGGTCGTCGGCGCGCTGGGCGCGAGGTCCGAGCAATGCCGTCGGCGCGGGCAGGCGCCGGGCCACGGCATCGGCGCGTTCACGGCGGAGGCTGAGGCCGCGCGACGCGGCGCGGTCGAGGCGCAGCCCCAACCCGCCAACGGTCGCGCGGAGTTCGGCGAGAACCGGAACCGCGCGCTCGGCGGCGGCAGTCGGGGTCGGCGCGCGGTGGTCACCGGCGAAATCGACCAGCGTCGTGTCGGTTTCGTGACCGACCGCCGTAATGACCGGGATGCGACTCGCGGCGACGGCACGGACGACGATCTCCTCGTTGAACGCCCACAGATCCTCGACGCTGCCACCGCCGCGCGCGACGATCAGGACGGCGGGCAGCGGGATCGTGCCGTCCGCCGCAAGCGCGTTAAACCCGGCGATGGCCGCCGCAATCTGCCCGACCGCGCTGTCGCCCTGGACCGCGACCGGCCACACCAGCACGCGGTGGGGGAAGCGCTCGGCGAGCCGGTGGAGAATGTCGCGGATCACCGCCCCGGTCGGCGAAGTGATGACGCCGATCGTCCCGGGGATGTACGGCAGCGGGCGCTTGCGGGCGGGGTCGAACAGCCCCTCGGCGGCGAGCTTCGCCTTGCGCGCCTCGAGCAGCGCCATCAGCGCCCCCGCCCCGGCCGGCTCCATCCGCTCGATGATGATCTGATACTTCGACCGACCCGGATACGTCGTCAGCTTTCCCGTCGCGACGACCTCGAGCCCGTCCTCGGGCCGGAACGACAACGCTGCCGCCCCGCCCTTCCACATCACCCCGTCGATAACGGCGCTCGCGTCCTTGAGCGCGAGATACAAATGCCCCGACGCCGCCCGCTTGAACCCACTGATCTCGCCGCGAACGCGGACATAGCCATACGCGTCCTCGACCGTTCGCTTGAGCGCGTTGCCAAGCTCGGAGACGGTGTATTCGGGGGTGTTGGCGAGGGGGGCGGTCACACGACTGCCTTACCGCGTCGCCACGCTACGACCAAGCCGGACTAATCGTCGGCCTTGAGCGCTGCGAGTTCGTTCCCGTGCGGGTCGGTAAAATGAAAGCGTCGCCCGCCAGGGAATGCGAACACCGGGCGGGTGATCGTTCCGCCAGCGCGCTCGACGGCGGCGAGGGCCATGTCGAGATCGTCGACCGCGATCACCACGAGCGGAGCAACGGGCGCTTCGGACGCATCGCCTTGCAGGCCAAGGTCGACATCGCCGGTCATCGTACACGCGTAAGTTGGACCGAAATCGGTAAGCGCCATCGCGAACGCATCAGCATAGAAGCGCCGGGCGGCGACGATATCGCGCGCGGGCAGTTCGACGAAGCTGATGCGAGGCATGGTCATTCCTGTATGCGGTCCGCTGCCGTTATGCGCCGATCCGGCGAGACCGTAAAAGTGCTGTCCTACACGATCCTTTTCGGCCTAGGCTCGTCAGCGATGGGTCGTCTTCTTCCCCCACTGGGCGCT
>JBBSFF010000413.1:0-1521 GCA_038238995.1 Sphingomonadales bacterium | reverse complement strand
GCGGCCCAGTTGATGTCCTTCTTGCGCGCCGAACCGGTGGCGATCGCGGTCTGCACGCCGGTCTTGACGTTGGTCACCGCAAGCAGGACCTGGACTTCGCGGGTCCGTGTCGTCGCCCCGCCGAACCCGGCGAACCCGCCACCGAGGCCGCCGAGACCACCACCGGTGCCGCTGGCATTGCCGTTGGCGTAGACGATCTGCGCCGTCAGCACGTAATCCGCCGGCGTGATCGTCGCGGCGTTGCGCGTGGCGGTTTGTCCGGCGTTGGCGAGTTCGCGCTCGCGCTGAACGGCGTTGAACCCCTCGCCGCGGTCGAGCACGCCAAAGCAGCTCGAGCGGGCGACAAGGAGTTTGAGCAGCGGTATCGGGTCGACCTCGCCGCCCTGCTGTGATCGCGCCAGCGCCATATACGCGGCGATTGGAGGTGGCAGCCCGGCGTCGGGCGTCGCCGCGGCCTTGGTCTCGACGAGGCTTACGGTGCCGTACGAGGTCGCACAATGCGGGATCGCGGCATTGTCGTCGATCATCGTGCCGCCGGCGCCGAGGCGCTGGGCGGCCACCGGTGTCGCCGATCCGGCGATGGTCACCGCACCCAGGACTGTGATGATGGTCAGCTTGTTCGTCATGGTTTGTGTTCCCTGTTACCAGCGTGCGCCATCGGGGCGCTCGTCGTTCGACGTTCCTGCGCGTACGCGCAGTTCGTAGCCGTCGCCGCTTGGCTTGATCTCGCGATCGCGCCGGTCGACGTTCTGTCTGTCGCACCATGTCTCGGCCTCGTTCGCCGTGGCGAAAGTACCGATCCGATCCCAGTCAAAGCTCATTTTCGTTTCTCCGTGGTTAAGGGGTGGGCGTTGCTCGTTGCATCGCGGCTACAGGCCGTGATCGGGTTGGACTTCCGGCGCGCGTGCCGGGACCCGCTCGAGGAAGCGTTCGGGCGGCTGCCGGGCCGGCTCGGCGGGTTCGGCCGCGGCGGCGGTGCGCGCGGCGATCCCGGCGGCAACCGCCTCGCGTTCGCCCGGGCGCACCGGCGGCGACAACGCGCTCAGTCCGCTGATGATCTCGAGGGCGCTGAACTTGTCACCGCTGTTGCCCTCGAGGCGGCTCGCGACGCGGTCGTGGTTGTCGATAACCAATGTCAGCGCATCGCGCGGCCGGGTCGCATTGACGAGGAACAGCTTGGCGCTGGTCAGCTGCTTCTCGCTGCTGTCCATCACCGCGATTGCCCGGTCTTCCGTCGCACCCTGGACCTTGTGGGTGTTGAGCGCGTAGCCGAGGTCGAGGTTCTTGAGCATCCGGTCGCCCGTGGGCAGCGTGACATCGATGCCGCTGGCGTTGCGGACCGTGATGCCGGCGGCGTCGATCTTCAGCACCTGCGCGGTGCCGGCGTTGAGCAGCCCCTTGTCGCGGTCGTTGGCAGTCCAGCGGACCTTGTCGTTCTCGCGGACCTCGATCTCCTTGATCGTCCCGATCCTGAAGCTGTTCGAGGTGCGGTTCCTGGCCAGTCGCTGCGGATCGAGCCGG
>JBBSFF010000412.1:0-1523 GCA_038238995.1 Sphingomonadales bacterium | reverse complement strand
CCGACGTCGCCGCGCTCGGCCCGTGGCTCGACTGGGCACACGCGCAGGTCGCTGCCGCAACCGCCGTCGCCTAAACCCAAGCGCGCGTGGACCCGATGCAAAACGTCGATGCCGATCGCCTGGTCGGACTTCGCCTTGCGGTCGCCCTCTGGGCCTTCGCGGGGCTGGTCGGCATCCCGGTCTTCGTCTTCTTCGATGTGTTTCGGGGTTGGCGCTGGTCGCCGTACAACGCGATCTACGATCAGATGATCGTGAGCATCTACTTCGCGCTTGGTATCGTCGCGCTGTTCGCCATCCGCGACCCGCTCAAGCATACGAGCTTTCTGTGGTTCATCGTGTTGTCGAGCGTCCTGCATGGGACGGTCATGCTGTTCCACGCCGCCAACGACGCGGAGCATCACGGGCATCTCGCTGGCGACGTCTGGATATTGGCCGGTGCCGCTGCGCTCGCGGTCCCGCTCCTGCGATTACCGCGCCCGTCGCGATACTGAGCCTCCGTCGAACACCAACCCCCTCCTTGATACGGTGAACACCATGCCCAAAGTCCTCATCGCCGACGAAATGTCTCCGAAAGCCGCCGAGATCTTCCGCGCCCGCGGGGTCGAGGTCGACGAGATCACCGGCCTGTCGAAGGACGAGCTGATCAAGATCGTCGGCAATTACGACGGCGTCGCGGTCCGCTCGACGACCAAGGCGACGAAGGAGGTATTCGCCGCCGCGACCAGCCTCAAGGTCATCGGCCGCGCCGGGATCGGCGTCGACAACATCGACATCCCGGCGGCATCGGCGAAGGGCGTCGTCGTCATGAACACGCCATTCGGCAATTCGATCACCACCGCCGAACACGCGATCGCGCTGATGTTCGCGCTCGCCCGTCAGCTGCCCGAGGCGGACGCGTCGACGCAGGCCGGCAAGTGGGAGAAGAACCGCTTCATGGGGGTCGAACTGACGGCGAAGACGCTCGGGCTGATCGGTGCGGGCAATATCGGCTCGATCGTCGCCGACCGCGCGCTCGGCCTCAAGATGAAGGTCATCGCCTTCGACCCGTTCCTGACGCCCGAGCGCGCGCAGGACCTCGGCATCGAGAAGGTCACGCTCGACGACCTGCTCGCGCGCGCCGACGTCATCACGCTGCACACGCCGCTGACCGATTCGACGCGCAACATCCTGTCGGCGGATGCGCTGGCGAAGACCAAGCCGGGCGTCCGCATCATCAACTGCGCGCGCGGCGGGCTGATCGACGAGGTCGCGCTCAAGGCCGGGCTCGACTCGGGCCACATCGGCGGCGCGGCGCTCGACGTCTTCGCGACCGAGCCGGCGAAGGCGTCGCCGCTGTTTGGCACCCCGAATTTCATTTCGACCCCGCATCTCGGCGCGTCGACCGACGAGGCGCAGGTCAATGTCGCCATCCAGGTCGCCGAGCAGATGTCCGACTTCCTGCTGTCGGGCGGCGTGACCAATGCGCTCAACGTGCCGTCGCTGTCGGCCGAGGAAGCGCCGCGACTGAAGCCGTACATGGCGCT
>JBBSFF010000411.1:0-1554 GCA_038238995.1 Sphingomonadales bacterium | reverse complement strand
GTCCCGGCGATCAGCGTTCGCGTCGCGCCGCCGAAGGCGATCGTCGGCAGGGTCGCGGCCGGGTGATGCGCGAAGGCAGGCGCGTCCTCGGCATGAGCGTCGGGCAGCGCGACCCACGACTGGATGCCGTGCATCCGGTGGCCCGCCGCGCGGACGCCGTCGGGCGAGCGTTCGCTGTGGGCGATGCCGCGCCCCGCCGTCATCCAGTTGACCGCGCCCGGCGCGATGTCGACGACGGTGCCAAGACTGTCGCGGTGGCCGAGCGACCCCTCGAACAAATAGGTCACCGTCGCCAGCCCGATATGCGGATGCGGGCGGACGTCGATCCCCGCGCCGGGGGCGAAGTCGGCCGGGCCGAGATGGTCGAAGAACACGAACGGCCCGACCGCGCGCATCGCCGCCTGCGGCAGGACACGGCTGACGCTGAACCCGCCGAGGTCGCGGACGTTGCCGTGGAGGACGTGCGTGACGGTCATGCGGATCGTTGCTGACTGCTGGCTTCGAGAAAGGCGATCAACGCGGCCTCGTCGACCGAGCCATCGGCGACGCCGAGCACGATTGCAGTGGCATCGGACTCGCGCGCATCGAGATACCAGCCGTTCAGTCGGAGCGTCACGAACATTGCGACCCATCCCGCCCGCTTGTTGCCGTCGACGAACGTATGGCGGTTCTTGGTGAGGCTGAAGCCAATGGCCGCCGCGACTTGCGCGACGCCAACGGCATCGCCGCCGTAGGCGATGTTCTGCTCGGCGCGAGCCAAGGCCGCTTCGACCCCGCCCATGTCGCGAACTCCGTGGCTCCCGCCGAAGCGGTCGATCGACTGGCGGTGGAGATCGAGAATGGCTTGCAGCGGCGGCAGGACAATGTCCCGCGCGGTCACTTCGCCAGCTCGGCCAGCGTGGCGGGATAGCGATCGAAGCACTCGCGCCCGGCGTCGATTGTGCGATTATAGGCGTCGTCGAGCTTGACGACCCGCAACGTCCCGCCTTCGATTTCGACACCGACGGTATCCCCGCGCGTCAGCCCGAGTTCGATCAGCATTTCTTTGGGGACGATGACCCCCGCCGAATTCCCGATCGCGCTGATCTTGGTGCTGATCACATCGTTTCTCTCTAAGTTAAAACCAAGGTTATAACTGAAGAATTAAAATGTCAAGCTTACTCCGCCGCCACGCTTATATCGTCCGGCAATCCCTCCGGCGGCAGGTTGTGCCCCAGCAGGCGGAGCAGTTCGGCGGCGCTCGCGACGATGTTGGTGCCGGGACCGAAGATCGCGGCGGTGCCGGCGGCGCGGAGGAAGTCATAGTCCTGCGCCGGGATGACGCCCCCGGCGATGACGCGGATGTCGCCTCGCCCGGCGGCTTTCAGCGCGGCAATCAGCTCGGGCACCAGCGTCTTGTGCCCGGCGGCGAGCGATGATGCGCCGACGATGTCGACGTCCTCGGACGCCGCGAGCGCGGCCGCTTCGGTCGGCGTCTGGAACAGCGGGCCGACCGTCACCTCGAAGCCGAGATCGGCGTAGGCTGAGGCGACCACCTTCGCGCCGCGGTCGTGG
>JBBSFF010000410.1:0-1564 GCA_038238995.1 Sphingomonadales bacterium | reverse complement strand
TCGGGGCGTATTACTACCTGCGCGTCATCAAGTCGGTCTATTTCGACGATCCCGCCCCGGCGTTCGCCGCCGCCGACAGCCGGACCAACAGCGCGATGATCGTCGTCGCGGCGTTGTTTTGTTCCCCGCTCGGCATGCTCGCGATCACGCCGATCGTCGCCGCGGCGAGCCACGCGGCGGCGGCGCTGCTCTGATCACCCACCTCACCACCGTCGGCTCGACCAACGACTGGCTCGCCGAGCGGCTCCACCTGCCCGATGCGAGTTGGGTCAGGGCCGATGTTCAGACCGGTGGGCGCGGGCGGCGCGGACGGGCGTGGGTGTCGGTCCCCGGCAATTTGTTCGCGAGCATTCTCGTTCGTCCGCAAGCGGGCGAGGGTCCCGCGCAACAACTGTCGTTCGTCGCCGCCGTCGCGCTGGCGCGTGCCCTTGACCGCTGGATCGCCCCCGACCGGCTGACGCTGAAGTGGCCGAACGACATTCTGCTCGACGGGGTCAAAGTCGCCGGTATCCTCCTCGAAGGCGGGGCGGGCGCGACGATCATCGGCTTCGGCGTCAACCTCGCGGGCCATCCGGCGGCGACCGAGCGTCCCGCGACGTCGCTTCCTACCGCCGGCATCGCCGCGCCTGCCGCCGGGGTCGTGGCCGAACAGCTTGCGACCTGCTTCGCGACCACGCGCGCGGCATGGCGTGACGATGGTTTCGATGCCATCCGTGTGGCGTGGCTGGATCGCGCGGCGGGCATCGGCAGCCCCCTCGAAGCGCGATTGGGCGTGGAGACGCTTACCGGCATCTTCACCGGCCTCGCCCCTGACGGCGCCCTGTTGTTGACGCGAGCCGACGCGACGATCCGTGCGATTCACGCCGGAGAGGTCTTTGCCTTATGATGATCGCGCCGCAAAGCTTTATGGCGATCGACTGGGATGCGGTCCCGCCGACCCTCCACCCCGGTACGAGCGGGGAGGCGACGTGGCGGACGATGATCGTCGGCGACATGCGCGTGCGTCGGGTCGATTATTCGCCGGGTTATATCGCCGATCACTGGTGCGATCGTGGCCATGTCCTGTTCGTTATCGACGGCGAGATCGTCAACGAACTCGCCGACGGCCGGCGAAATGTCCTTGCAGCCGGGCACGGCTATATTGTCTCCGATCACGGCGATGCCGCGCATCGGTCGCTGTCGCCCTCCGGCGCGCGGCTGTTCATCGTCGACTGAGCGGGGAAAACGCCATGCTGCTAGCCATCGACGTCGGCAACACCAACATCGTCTTCGCCCTCGTCGAGGGAAAGGACATCCGCCAGCGCTGGCGGATCTCCACCGACCGGAACCGGACCGCCGACGAATATGCAGTCTGGCTCAACCAGCTGATGAGCCTCGAGAATGTCGAGCGCGGGCGGATCGATGCGGCGATCATCGCCACCGTCGTGCCGCCGACGCTGTTCAACCTCCAGCACCTGTGCCGCAAGTATTTCAAGGTCGAGCCGCTCGTCGTCGGCGCCGAGGGCATCGCCTACGGGATCGCGATCGCCGTGCCCAACCCGGCCGAAGTCGGTGCCGACCGGAT
>JBBSFF010000409.1:0-1582 GCA_038238995.1 Sphingomonadales bacterium | reverse complement strand
CGATGTGGCAGACGCTGTTGGAGCACGGCGTCTACGTCAATTTCGCGCGCCCCCCGGCGACGCCCACCGGCACCTACCTCCTCCGCTGCTCGCTGTGCGCCGAGCATACACCCGAACAGATCGCCGAAATCCTTGCGGCGTTCGATGCGGCGGCGCGCGCGGTCGGACTGACGCTGCCCGCGGCGGCGTAGCCCTCTAGCCAACCCCCGCCCGCTTGGTTCACAACGGCGCATCGGCAAGGGGGAAACGGCATGCGCGGAACGTGGGTCATGGCATCGGCGCTGGCAGCGCTGCTCGCAGGCGGCGCGACGGCAGCCCCGCCGGTGTACGACGAGCGCCCGGCAAAGCTCGCTTTCGCGACCGAGGGCTGGGGCTACGAACGCCGCGCCGTCGAGATTCCGATGCGCGACGGGGTCAAGCTGCACACCGTCATCCTGATCCCCAAGGGTGCGCACGACGCGGCGATGCTGCTGACGCGCACGCCCTACGACGCCAACGGCATGACCAGCCAGACGCCGAGCGGCAACCTCGCCGCCGCGCTCGACGGCTACGACAACGCGACCGACATCATCGTCGCGGGCGGCTATATCCGCGTCGTTCAGGACATCCGCGGCAAGTATGGGTCGCAGGGCAGCTATGTCATGAACCGGCCGCTCGCGGGGGCCGGGCTCAACCCGACCAAGGTCGACGACGCCACCGACTGCTTCGACACGATCGACTGGCTGAGCAAGCACGTCGCTGAATCGAACGGCAAGGTCGGCATCCTCGGCATCTCGTACGACGGGTACGAACCGCTCGTCGCGCTGGTCAACCCGCACCCGGCGCTCAAGGTGTCGGTGCCGATGAACCCGATGGTCGACGGCTGGCGTGGCGACGACTGGTTCCACAACGGCGCGTTCCGCCAGATGGGCATCGATTACATCTTCGACCAGGTCGCGACGCGCGACAGCAGCGCGAAATATGCGTGGGGCAGCTACGACCTGTGGGACGCCTTCATGCGGGCCGGGTCGGCGGGGGCGCTGGGCACCGCGCACGGGCTCGACCAGATCGGCTTCTGGCAGAAGATCGTCGCGCATCCGGCGTACGACGCGTTCTGGCAGGGGCAGGCGATGGATCGCATCCTTGGCGGCCAGCCGCTCAAGGTGCCGGTGATGCTCGTGCATTCGCTGTGGGACCAGGAGGATATCTACGGCGCGCTCGCGGTGTACAAGGCGCTCAAGCCCAAGGATGCCGCCGGCGACATGGTCTTTCTGTCGATGGGGCCGTGGCACCACGGGCAGGAGATCGAAGACGCAAGTTCGACCGGCATGGTCAAATGGGATCAGGACAGCGGCAAATGGTGGCGCTGGCACGTCCTCGCGCCGTTCCTCGCGCACTATCTGAAGGGCACGCCGATGGACGTCGCGCCGGTGACGGCGTTCCAATCGGGGATCAACGAGTGGCAGCGCCTGCCGCGCTGGCCGATGCAGGCGGCGACGACGAAGCTGTACCTCAAGCCCGGATCGGCGCTCGGCTTCGCGGCATCGGGTGGCGCGGCGGCGACCGCCGACTATGTCTCCGACCCGGCGCACCCGGTCCCGTT
>JBBSFF010000408.1:0-1632 GCA_038238995.1 Sphingomonadales bacterium | reverse complement strand
GTGGTTGACGACGCGCGCGAGCAGGAACAGCCGGGCGCGGTACAGCGCGTGCGCGACGCGGTGGAACGCGAGCGCCCAGACGCCGGGGTACAGCAGCACCTCCCACCGCGAACGGGCGGCGGGGTCGCGCGCCTTGACCGCGTCGAGATAAGCGATGAGCGAGCCGGCCATTCGGTCCTCCCGGGGCCGCGCCCCATCTTTTCGAGCAACGCTCATAACCCGCCGCGCGGGGCAATGCCAGCCCGCGAATACGCGCAACGGATGCGACGAACCGCGGGAACGGCCATCCGCACCGCCCGTTGACCGGTAGCCCAGCCGGGCGTCCCAGCGAGGAGGATCCGATGACGACCGAAAATCCCTATGGCACGACCGCCAGCCGCAGCCCCGAATACAATGACGGTCTGACCGTCCAGGACACGACCCATTCCGCTGCACCGATGGCAACGTCGAGCGCGATCCCCGCGAGCGCCGACGCAGATAGCGACACGCTGTCGACCTACGAGACGCACGACCTCATTTCCGCCGACAAGGTCGTCGGCACCGCCGTCTACGACGCCAGCGGCGAACGCCTCGGCACGATCGATTCGATCATGGTCGGTAAGGTGTCGGGCAAGGTCGCCTATGCGGTGATGTCGTTCGGCGGCTTCCTCGGCATCGGCGAGCGCTACCACCCGCTGCCGTGGGACGTGCTGACGTACGACGAGGCCAAGGGTGGCTACAATATCCAGCATACCGCCGACGACCTGCGCGGCGCCCCGAACTATAGCCGCGATGAAGTCGACACGCTCGATTATGGCAAGAGCAGCGGCGAGATCGACGATTATTACGGCGTCAACGTCGGACGCGGTGCTGGGTCGACCCTCAACTACTGATCGTCTTCTGATCGATACGAGGAGGCGGCCCCCACGGGCCGCCTCTTTTCGTGTCACGCACCGGGGAGCGCCTGGAGCGAGCGCGCGATCGCGTGGATCACCGCCGCGATCCGCACCGCGGTCTGGATCGTGTCGAGCGACACGCCGGCGTTGAGCAAGACCTTCTCGTGCGCGTCGATGCACATGCCGCAGCCGTTGACCGCCGACACCGCGAGGCAGAACAGCTCGAAATCGGCCTTGTCGATGCCGGGCGAGCCGATCACGTTCATCCGCAGCTTGGCGGGGCGCGTCGCATACTCCTTGTTCGTCGCGAGGTGGACGAAGCGGTAGTAGATATTGTTCATCGCCATGATCGATGCCGCCGCCTTCGCCGCGGTCATCCCCGCCTCGGTCAGCTTCGCCGCTGCTTCGGCTTCGGCCTCGGCGATCAGCGGGCGATGCGATGCGGCATGCGCGCAGGCGACGATGCAACCGTACTTCTGCTGGTCGGTCAGCCCCTGCTCGGTCAGCAGCGACGACAGGTTGAGCCGCAGGTCCTTGGCGTAGTCGGGGAGGGTGCGGGCGAGATCGTTCAGGGACATTGGGGTCCTTCAAAAAGTGACGCGGGCAAAGCCCGCGTTTCGTCGGACGGGTTCGGCTTTGCCGCCCCGCCGGCCGAGCTGGCGCGAGTCGCGGGGCAGCGCACGACACCCACGGCGGGCGGGTCGGCGGGCCGCCCCCCGGGGCGCCGGACTCCGGCGAAGCCCCCCGGGGGCCGGGC
>JBBSFF010000407.1:0-1644 GCA_038238995.1 Sphingomonadales bacterium | reverse complement strand
GCCGATACGCGTCCGAGCCTGATCGCCTGCCGGACGACGATCGGCTTCGGCGCGCCGACGAAGGCCGGGACGAGCAGTGCGCACGGCTCGCCGCTCGGGGCTGCCGAGATCGAGGGCGCGCGCGCGGCGCTTGGCTGGACCGCGCCGCCGTTCGTCGTCCCCGATGATATCATGGCCGCGTGGCGTGACGTCGGCGGGCGCGGGCGGACCGATCGCACGGCGTGGGACGCGCGGTTTGCCGCCGCCGACGCCGACGTTCGTGCCGGGTTCGAACGGCGCGTGAGCGGCCACCCACCGCAGGCCGCATTCGACGCGATCGATGCGCATATCGCCGGGCTGATCGCCGCGCCGCAGACGATCGCCACGCGCAAGGCGTCCGAGCTGGTGCTCGACGCGATCACCCCGCTTGCCCCGGGCATGATCGGCGGCTCGGCCGACCTGACGGGGTCGAACAACACCAAGACCAAGGCGTTGCAGCCGTTTACCCGCGACAGTTACGCCGGGCGCTACCTGTATTACGGCATCCGCGAGTTCGGCATGGCGGCGGCGATGAACGGTATCGCGCTGCACGGCATGTGTCTGCCGTTCGGTGGCACCTTCCTCGTCTTTTCGGACTATATGCGCAACGCGATTCGGATGTCGGCGCTGCAACAGACCCGAGTGATCTACGTGCTGACTCATGACAGCATCGGCCTCGGCGAGGACGGGCCGACGCACCAACCGGTCGAGCAGTTGGCGTCGCTCCGTGCGATCCCCAACCTCACGGTTTATCGCCCCGCCGATGCGGTCGAGACCGCAGAGTGCTGGGCGCTGGCGATCGCCGACGAACACCGCCCGTCGATCCTCGCACTATCACGGCAGAACCTGCCGCAGCTTCGGCTGACGGCGAGCGCCGAGAATCTGTGCGGCATCGGCGGCTACCGCCTGATTGCCGCGACGGCGCCGCGGCAGGTCGTGTTCGTCGCGACCGGCAGCGAGGTCCATATCGCCGCTGCCACCGCCGCGCTGCTAGAGGCAGAGGGGGTTGGTTGCGATGTCGTGTCGATGCCGTGCTGGGAGAATTTCGACCGTCAGCCGGCGGCGTATCGCGACGCTGTTCTGCCGCACGGCGTCCTCAAGGTTTCTGTCGAGGCCGGCGTGACGATGGGGTGGGAACGCCATGTCGGCGACGGCCTGATGATCGGCATTAACCGTTTTGGCGCTTCCGCTCCGGCGGAGGCGCTGTACGACCATTTCGGGATCACCGCGCCGAAGATCGCGGCGCGAATACGACCGATGCTGGGTGGCACCTACCGCTGACCCGCCTCACAGGAGCTGAAGATTGATGACGAAGGTAGCGATTAACGGGTTCGGGCGGATCGGGCGGCTCGTGCTCCGGGCGATCCTCGCGCGTGGCGGCGAGCTTGAAGTGGTGGCGATCAACGATCTCGCCGACATCGCGACCAACGCGCTCCTGCTCAAGCGCGATTCGGTGCACGGAACGTTTCCCGGCACCGTCGTCGTCGACGGCTCCGACCTGATCGTCGACGGCAAGCGCATCCGCGTCACCGCCGAGCGTGACCCCGCCAAGCTGCCGCACGCCGAACTCGGCGTCGACATCGCGCTCGAATGCACCGGGCTGTTCACCGACGCCGACAAGGCGCG
>JBBSFF010000406.1:0-1659 GCA_038238995.1 Sphingomonadales bacterium | reverse complement strand
ATCACCCAGCACATCGGCGCGTATCAGGTGGCGATCAAGTCGGGTGACAAGGTTACCTTCCTCGACACGCCGGGCCATGAGGCGTTCACCGACATGCGCAAGCGCGGGGCGAACGTCACCGACATCGTCATCCTCGTCGTCGCCTGGGACGACGGGATCATGCCGCAGACAATCGAGGCGATCGCGCACACCAAGGCGGCGGGCGTGCCGATGATCGTCGCGATCAACAAGATGGACAAGCCCGGAGCCGACGCGCAAAAAATCCGCACCGCGCTGCTCCAGTACGACGTCCAGGTCGAGGAATTGGGCGGCGAGGTCCAGGATGTCGAGGTGTCGGCGACGAAGAAGACCGGGCTCGACGACCTGCTCGAAAAGGTCATGCTCCAGGCCGAACTGCTCGAACTGACCGCGAACCCCAACCGCGCCGCCGAGGCGACGGTGATCGAGGCGAAGCTCGACAAGGGGCGCGGGCCGCTCGCGACCGTGCTCGTCAACCGCGGGACGCTCAAGGTCGGCGACATCTTCGTCGTCGGGGCCGAATGGGGCAAGGTCCGCGCGCTGCTCAACGACAAGGGCGTGATGGTGAAGACCGCCGGCCCGTCGCTGCCGGTCGAGGTCCTCGGCCTGTCGGGGGTGCCGCGCGCGGGCGACCCGTTCAGCGTGATGGAGACCGAGGCGCGCGCCAAGGAGGTCGCGGCGTACCGCGCCGGGCTGATCACCGCCGAACGCACCGTCGGGCCGCCGGCCGACCTCGCGGCGATGTTCAACGCGCTGCGCGAAGCCAAGGCGCAGCAGTATCCGATGGTCGTCAAGGGCGATGTCCAGGGATCGGTCGAGGCGATCGTTAGTGCGGTCAACAAGATCTCGACCGACCTGATCAAGGTCAAGGTGCTGCATTCGGGCGTCGGCGGGATCACCGAATCCGACGTCACGCTCGCCGCCGCGTCGAAGGCCCCGATCATCGGCTTCAACGTCCGCGCCAACGCCAAGGCGCGCGAATTCGCCCAGCGGGACGGGGTCGCGCTCAAATATTACGACGTGATCTACAATCTGATCGACGACGTGAAGGCGGCGATGGCGGGGCAGCTCGGCCCCGAATTCCTCGAAAACGTCGTCGGCCGCGCGCAGGTGCTCGAAGTCTTCCAGGCGGGCAAGACCGGCAAGGCGGCCGGCGCGCGCGTCATCGAAGGGACGATCAAGCGCAACCTCCGCGCCCGCGTCATGCGCGACGACGTCGTCATCTACGTCGCCAACGTGTCGTCGCTGCGGCGCTTCAAGGAAGACGTCAACGAGGTCCGCTCGGGGCTCGAATGCGGGATCGGGTTGGAGAACAACACCGATATCCAGCCGGGCGACATCATCGAGACGTACGAGATCGAGGAGCGCGAGCGGACGCTGTAGCGCGGCGGTAAGCCGCGAAGCGGACGCCCTTCGCATCCGTTAGCAGCGCACCGACTCGCGCGACAGCCGGGCGGCGGGGCGGCGGGTCCATCCCGCCGAACCCGTCCGACGGCGCGGCTTTGCCGCGACGCCCTTCGGGAGATGATTCCGCACCAATAGGAACGTCATCCCCGCGAAAGCGGGGACCCATCTCCAGCGGTACGAGATGGGCCCCCGCTTTCGCGGGGATGACGAAGCTTTGGGTCGAGCCCCCCTACT
>JBBSFF010000405.1:0-1732 GCA_038238995.1 Sphingomonadales bacterium | reverse complement strand
GAGGCCGGGATACAGCAGTTTCGGCACGCGATGTTCGAACGCGGTCGCCACCTTCGTCGCGTTTTCGACCTGCCGCCAGACGCGGAGGTCGAGCGTTTCCAATGATTTGTGAACGACCCACGCATTGAACGGGCTGAGTACCGGGCCGGTGTGACGCGCCATCGCGAGATAGACGTCGGTCATCCACTTTTCGCCGCCGAGCACCGCCCCGGCGAGGACGCGCCCCTGCCCGTCCATCAGCTTGGTCGCCGAATGCGCGACGACGTCGGCCCCGAGCCTGAGCGGCCGCTGGAGGACCGGGGTCGCGAACGCGTTGTCGACCACCACCAGCGCGCCGGCGTCGTGGCCGATCTCGGCGACGGCGGCGATGTCGACGATATCGAGCGTCGGGTTCGCCGGGGTCTCGAGGAAGAACGCGCGCGTATTCGGCTTGCGGGCACGCGCCCAGGCATCGGGGTCGCGCCCGTCGACGATCGTCGTCTCGATCCCGAAGCGCGGCAAGATCGTGTCGAGCAGCACCCGGCACGACCCGAACAGCGCGCGGCCCGCCACCAGGTGATCGCCCGCCGACAAATGGCTGAGGAGCGTCGTCGACATCGCCGCCATGCCGGTCGCGGTCGCACGGCACGCCTCCGCCCCTTCGAGCAGGCACAGCCGCTCCTCGAGCATCGCGTTGGTCGGGTTCTGCAGCCGCGAATACGTCATACCGGGTTCTTCGCCGCGGAAGCGCGCGGCGGCTTGTTCGGCGCTGTCGTACGCATAGCCCGAGGTGAGGAAGATCGCCTCCGAGGTCTCGCCGTAGTCGGAGCGCGCGGTGCCGCCGCGAACCGCCTGCGTCGCGGGGTGCCACGTGGCGGTGACCGTCCGATCCTGTCCGGTGAAGCGCTTCATAAGCGCGGACTTAGCGGGCGGAACCCTCCCGCGCAACGCGGGGGGCGCTAACGACCACCCCGCCCTTCATCACCAGCACGACGTGGCTGAGCGCCGCGAGGTCGGCGGACGGGTCGCCGTCGACCGCGACGAGGTCGGCGAGCAGCCCCGCGCGGATGCTGCCCCGATCGGCCAAATGGAAGATCGCGGCGTTGCCCGAAGTCGCCGCCGCGAGCACTGCGACCCGGCTCATGCCCCCCGCCGCCATCAGCCGCAGTTCGCGCGCATTGTCGCCGTGCGGGAAGACGCCGACGTCCCCCCCGACGCACATCGTGACCCGCGACGCGAGCGCGAGCGCGAAGCTGGCGCGCGATTCGGCGACGGCAGGCGGGGCCGGATCGCGCCCGTCCCAGCCACGGTAGCGCGACACCGCGTCGGCGGCGGCGAGCGTCGGGCACAGCGCGATACCTTTCGCGTGCATCGCCGAGAATAATGCGGGCGTTCCGCCATAGCCGTGTTCGATCGTGTCGACCCCGGCGGCGATCGCGCGGCGCATGCCCTCGGCGGTCGATGCGTGGACCGCAACGAGGCGACCGGCGTCGTGCGCTGCAGCGGTCGCGGCGGCCAGTTCGGCCTCGGAGAAAGTCGCGCGGCTCGGCTCGCCCTTGCCCCAGCGATAGTCGGCGTACAGCTTGACGACATCGGCCCCGCCCGCGATCTGCCGCCGCACCGCGCGGACGAGGTCGGGGCCGTCGGCCTCCTCGGCCCCCTGCGGGATCGCGACGCCGGGCTCGTATCCCTTCGGCCCGTACGCGCCGGTCGCGACGAGCGCGCGGGTCGCGACGAGCAGGCGCGGCCCCGG
>JBBSFF010000404.1:0-1739 GCA_038238995.1 Sphingomonadales bacterium | reverse complement strand
GGGCTGTGCGGCGCGCAGGGGAGCGGCAAGTCGACCGCCGCGGCGACCGTGGTCGAGCGGCTGGCGGCGAGCCGGATCGCCGCCGCGACGCTGTCGCTCGACGACCTGTATTCGACGCGGGCCGATCGTCTCGCGCTGGCGGCGACGGTCCACCCGTTGCTGGCGACGCGCGGGGTTCCCGGTACCCACGACACCGCGCTCGGGCTGACGTTGTTCGCCGCGCTCGACCGCGGCGAGGCGGTGCGGCTGCCGCGCTTCGACAAGCGCACCGACGACCGCGCGCCCGAACGCGACTGGAGCCCGGTCGCCGGGCTCGACGTCCTGATCTTCGAAGGCTGGTGCGTCGGCGCGGTGCCGCAGCCCGCCGCGGACCTCGCCCAACCGGTCAACGCGCTCGAACGCGACGCCGACCCCGACGCGCGCTGGCGGGAGTTCGTCAACGCCGCGTTGGCGGGCCCTGGCTACCGCGCACTGTTCGCCCGGATCGATCGTCTGATCCTGCTCGCCGCGCCGGGATTCGACGACGTTCGTGGCTGGCGGATCGAGGCCGAACGGCGCGGCGGCGGACCGATGGACGCCGCCGCGGTCGACCGCTTCGTCGCGCATTACGAGCGGCTGACGCGCCATATCCTCGCCGAAATGCCGTCGCGCGCCGATGCCGTCATCGACCTCGCGCCTGACCGCAGCGTCGCCGGACCGCGACGTTAATCCCAGTAGAGCCGCGCCGGGTTCGTCACCAGCAGCGCCCGCCGCAGCGCGACGCTCGGGGCGATCTGCGGAACGACGTCGACTAGCGCGCCGTCGTCGGGGATGTTGTCTTGCATGTTCGGATGCGGCCAGTCGGTGCCCCATAGCACACGGTCGGGGAAGCGCGCGACGACGGGGCGAACGACGGCCGCGAAATCGTCGTACGGCGCACCGGTGACCGACAGCCGGTCGGCCCCCGACACCTTCGCCCAGAGGTGCGGCTGGGCATCGAGCAGCGCGACGAGTGCCGCGATATCGACGCCGCCCGGCCCGTGGCCGATGTCGGGCCGCCCGAGATGATCGACGACGACGACCGTCGGAATCGCGGCGAGGAACGGGGTGAGTTCGCGGAGCAGGTCGGCCTCGAAATAGACGACGACGTGCCAGCCGAGCGGCGCGATTCGCTGCGCGAGCGCGAGGAACGCGCCCTTCGGGGCATGGTCGACGAGGCGCTTGAGGAAGTTGAAGCGCACCCCGCGGATGCCGCCCGCGTGGAGTCGGGCTAACTCGGCGTCGGAGATCGCCGGATCGACCACCGCGACGCCGCGCGCGGTGCCGTTCGACTTCGCGATGCCGTCGAGCGTCGCGGCATTGTCGGTCCCGTGGCAGCTTGCCTGGACGATGACGTTCCGCGCAAAGCCCATCCGGTTGCGCAGCGCTAACAGCATCGCAGGGGTCGCATCCTGCGGCAGATATTTCGCCTTCGCGCTGAACGGAAAGTCCGCTTCGGGGCCGAAGACGTGGACGTGGGCGTCGACCGCGCCCGGCGGCGGGGTCCACGTCGGGATCGATGGCGCGTCGGTCCACGACTTGATCCGCGCGCTCATCCGAACACCCTTCCGTCCATCAGCTTGCGTGCGGTGCGCAGGACACCCGCGCTAACGACCGCGCCGCCGGCGTCGATTTCGAGGACGCAGCTTGTCTCGCCGCTCGGGTGTTCGACCGACAGCGTCTTGCGGCGCCCGGCGGGGACGACCGCGACGGCGGCGGCG
>JBBSFF010000403.1:0-1748 GCA_038238995.1 Sphingomonadales bacterium | reverse complement strand
TCGTTTCACCCAGCTGATCGCGCCAGCTGGTGCCGTTGAACGGGACGAGCCAGAGCTGATAGTCCTCGGCCAGCCGCGCGCGCATCGCTTGGAACAGGCTCTCCATGTCGCGGAAGTGGCGGAAGACACTGCGCAGGCCGACCCCGGCGCGGGCCGCGACCTCCTCGGCGCTCGGGCTGATCGCGCCACCCGCGACGAGATCGAGGAGCGCATTGACGATGCTGTCGCGCGACCGCTCCGAGCGGCGGTGGCGGCCGTCGACGGCGGGGGTGTTGGTCGGCGCGGTCACGCCCGCCCGGCCCCGGCGGACCGAGCGTGACCGCCGGATGGCAACAAGCTATTCACGAAATTCCCTCCCTCCCGAAGGATATAGCACGATGGCCGCTGGATCGAGCCGCGTCCACCCCGAACGTCGACCCTACCGGACGGCGAGCGTGCACCCCGACCCGGACCACACGGGTTTGCCGAATACCGCGATCCGGTCGCTGATTGCGGGATCGCAGCTGCCGAACGCCGTCGCCGGACCGAGCGCGGCGAAGCTGGGCACCTGCCGCACGGCAATACCGCGCCGGGCAGCGGCGAGCGCGTAGAAGCGAAGCGTCGGCGAATAGTTCACGAAGCCCGCCATGTTCGGGAATCCCGTGTCGACGACGACCAGCGGGACCATGCGGCGTTCCGCGGCGGCCGCGATCAGGACATCGAACGCGCGTGGTGGCGTCGGCTGGATCGTCGGGTGGACGTAGCGGCCGTTCACGGCGACCACCGCGAGAACGATGCCGACCGCGACGATGCCGACCGCGATCCCGCGCGATACCAGCGTCGGAAACCGGGGTGCCGCACGCATCAGCGCGAGCCCCGCGACGGCGATCACCGTCGCGACGAACGGGATCGTCGGCACGATGTACCAGGCGATTTTGGTCGCCGCGGTTGAGTAGATCAGCACCAGTCCAACGATCTGGCACAGCGCAAAGATCGCCAGCCGCCGCGCGGGACTGGCGGCGAGCAACGGCAGGGCGGCGATCGCGAACCACGCCCGCCCGGGGAAATACTTGGTCAGCTCCCGAACATAGAACCAGCGGCCGCCGCTGTGATGCTCGAGCGCGACCCCGAAGCGCCCGCCGAGTTCGTTGTACGCAACGGCAGCGAGATACCCGTCGTTGGCAAGTCCGCGAACCCCGTAGAATGCGCCCCCCATGACCGCGGCAGTGACGACGACGATCGCATAATCGGCGATCTTCCGGCGCAATGCCGGCAACGCGAAGACGAGCGCGAACACCCCCATGCCGACGCCGGGGATGAGTCCGGCGATGCCCTTGGTCCAGATCGCCAGCCCGACGACGACGCCCGTGGCGAGCGCGCGCCACGGGGCCGGGCGGTCGCGTTCGATCAGGTCGAACAGGGCGAACCCGTAGATCGTCGTCAGCAGCGTCAGGATCGCGTCATAGTCGCCGGCGCGCCCGGCATGGTAGCCGTAGAAGGACGGCGCGGTGGCGAGCAGGGCGCCGGCCGCCACGCCGCACCCCAACGATCCGGTGATGCGCCGGACGTTGGCGGTCAGCACGATCACGGTCGCGCACGCCGCGATCGCCGCCGGCAGGCGCGCGGCGACGGTCGTCGGACCGAACAGCGCCATCGACCACGACATCAGGTTGATCGCCAGCGGCGGCTTGGTGTTCCACAGGTCGATGTGGAACCCGTACGTCGTCGCGAGCCGCTCGCCGCTCAGCATCATCTCGATGGCATTGACC
>JBBSFF010000402.1:0-1754 GCA_038238995.1 Sphingomonadales bacterium | reverse complement strand
CGGTCCGCAGCCGTCGAAACATCACCCCACCGCGGCACGATCACCCCCCTAGCCTCGCTTGGAAACCTCCCGCATACTCACCCCCAACGACCGGCAACCGGCGTGGGGAGGATGCGCGCATGATCGTCGATTACATCATCGTTGGGGCCGGTAGCGCGGGGTGCGTCCTCGCCAACCGGCTGACCGAGGACGGCACCGCGACGGTGCTGCTGCTCGAGGCGGGCGGCAAGGACACCAGCCCGATGATCCACATCCCCGTCGGCTATGCGAAAACGCTCAAGGATCCCAAGGTCAACTGGCTGTACCAGACCGAGGAGGACCCCGGCAGCGGCGGACGCCCGCACGTCTGGCCGCGCGGCAAGGTGCTCGGCGGGTCGTCGTCGATCAATGGGCTGCTGTACGTTCGCGGCCAGGCGGCGGATTACGACAATTGGGCGCAGTCGGGGTGCACGGGCTGGAGCCACAGCGACGTCCTGCCGTATTTCAAGCGCGCCGAGGGCAATGAGCGGTTGAACGACGACCTCCACGGCACCGACGGACCATTGAACGTCTCCGACATCACCGAGCACCATCCGGTCAGCGACGCGGTGATCGCGGCGGGGATGGAGGCGGGGCTGCCGTTCAACGACGATTGCAACGGCGCATCGCAGGACGGCATCAGCTACTTCCAGCTCACCGTGAAGAACGGGCGGCGCTGGTCGGCGGCGATGGCGTATCTCCGCCCCGCGCTCGGGCGCGCGAACCTGACCGTCGTCACCGGCGCGCACGCCGAGCGCGTCATCATCGAGGCGAGCGCCAACGGCCAGCGCGCGACCGGGGTCCGCTTCCGCGTCGACGGCGACAGCGTCAAGGCGACCGCGCGGCGCGAGGTGATCCTGTCGGGCGGCGCGGTCAACTCGCCGCAACTGCTCGAACTGTCGGGCATCGGCGACCCCGAGGTGCTGCGCGCCGCCGGGATCGAGGTCAAGGTCGCCGCTCCGGGCGTCGGCACCAACCTGCAGGACCATTATGTCGTGAGCATGCAGTACCGGCTGACCAACTGCGTCTCGGTCAACGAACTGAGCCGCGGCTGGCGGCTGGTGCGCGAGACGGCGCGCTACGCGACGAGCCGCAAGGGGCTGCTGACGATGTCGGCGGCGCACGTCCAGGCGTATGTCCGGACCCGCCCCGGGCTCGATGGTCCTGATGTCCAGTTCCACATCCTGCCCGCGACGGTCGATGTCGAACGCTTCGTCACCAAGCAGGAGTGGGAGCTCGAAAAGCTTCCCGGCCTGACGCTCGCGGCGTGCCAGCTCCGCCCCGAAAGCCGGGGGACGATCCACGCGACGTCGCCCGACCCGTTCGCGCCGCCGTCGATCCGTCCGAACTATCTGAGTACGCCGCTCGACCGCGACACGATCGTCGCGGGCCTGCGCTGGGGCCGGGTGATCGCCGGACAGCAGGCGCTGTCGCCGTACCTCGGCGACGAGCTGATGCCGGGGGCGGCGGTCGACGCCGACGCCGACCTGCTCGAATACGCGCGCCAGTCGGGGACGACGATCTACCACCCGGTCGGGACGTGCGCGATGGGCCGCGCCGACGACCCGAATTCGGTCGTCGACCCCGAACTGCGGGTTCGCGGGGTCGGCGGATTGCGGGTGGTTGATGCCTCGGTGATGCCGCGCCTCGTCAGCGGCAACACCAACGCGCCGACGATCATGATCGCGGAAAAGGCGAGCGACATGATCCGGGCGGCCGCGCGGGCCCGGATGGCG
>JBBSFF010000401.1:0-1777 GCA_038238995.1 Sphingomonadales bacterium | reverse complement strand
GAGGAGCCAAGCCGATTTTATTGCAGGCTCGGGCTGCGTATAGGAGAGTTTGGGAGACGCGCATGACGACGATCGACGATTGGGCGAAGCTGGCGGCGAAGGAAACCAAGGGCCGCGGCCTCGACTGGCACACGCCCGAAGGCATTGTCGTCAAACCGCTCTACACCGCCGCCGACACCGCCAACGTCGATCCCGGCATTCCGGGGTTCGCGCCGTTCACGCGCGGGGTCAAGGCGACGATGTATGCCGGGCGCCCGTGGACGATCCGGCAATATGCGGGCTTTTCGACCGCCAAGGCGTCGAACGCCTTCTACCGGCGCAACCTTGCCGCCGGGCAAAAGGGCCTGTCGGTCGCCTTCGACCTCGCCACCCACCGCGGCTACGACAGCGACCACCCGCGCGTCGCCGGCGACGTCGGCAAGGCCGGGGTCGCGATCGACAGCGTCGAGGACATGAAGATCCTGTTCGACGGCATCCCGCTCGACAAGATGAGCGTGTCGATGACGATGAACGGCGCGGTCATCCCGTGCCTCGCCTTCTACATCGTCGCCGCCGAGGAGCAGGGGGTCGCCCCCGCGCTGCTCGAAGGGACGATCCAGAACGACGTCCTCAAGGAGTTCATGGTCCGCAACACCTACGTCTACCCGCCCGCGCCGTCGATGCGGATCGTCGCCGACATCATCGCCTATACCGCCGAACACATGCCGCGGTTCAACTCGATCTCGATCAGCGGCTACCACATGCAGGAGGCTGGGGCGACGCAGCTTCAGGAGCTCGCCTTCACGCTGGCCGACGGGATGGAGTATGTCCGCGCGGCGCAGGCGCGCGGGCTCGACGTCGACGCCTTCGCCCCGCGGCTGAGCTTCTTCTTCGCGATCGGCATGAACTTCTTCATGGAAGTCGCCAAGCTCCGTGCTGCCCGGACGCTGTGGGCGAGGATCATGACCGACTTCGGGGCGAAGGACCCCAAGTCGCTGATGTTGCGCACGCATTGTCAGACGAGCGGCGTCTCGCTGACCGAGCGCGACCCATATAACAATGTCATCCGGACCACCGTCGAGGCGATGGCGGCGGTGTTCGGCGGGACCCAGTCGCTCCACACCAACGCGCTCGACGAGGCGATCGCGCTGCCGACCGACTTCTCCGCGCGCATCGCCCGCAACACCCAGCTCGTGCTGGCCGAGGAGACCGGGATCACCCGCGTCGTCGACCCGCTCGGCGGCTCGTACTACGTCGAGGCGCTGACCGCCGAGCTCGCCGACAAGGCGTGGGCGATGATCGAGGACATCGAGGCGAAGGGCGGCATGACGGTCGCGGTCGCCAGCGGCACCCCCAAGCTCGCGATCGAGGAGGCGGCGGCCGCGTCGCAGTCGCGCGTCGATCGCGGCGAGACCGTCGTCGTCGGGGTCAACAAATACGCCCCCGCGACCGACGACGCGATCGACATCCTCGACGTCGATTCCGAAAGCGTCCGCGACGGCCAGATCGCACTGCTCGCCAGGGTTCGCGCCGAGCGCGATCCGGCGCGGGCCGAGGCGGCGCTCGACGCGCTCCGCGACGGCGCGGCGGGCGACCTCAACCTGCTCGCCCTCGCGGTCGAGGCGGCGCGGGCGCGGTGCACGCTCGGCGAGATCAGCAGCGCGATGGAGGACGTTTTCGGCCGCCACGCCGCCGTCGTCCGCCTCGTGACGGGCGTGTACGGCGAGGCCTACGGCGGCGACCCCGGCTATGCCCGCGTCCAGACCGGCATCGCCGCCTTCCAGCAGCGCAAGGGCCG
>JBBSFF010000400.1:0-1792 GCA_038238995.1 Sphingomonadales bacterium | reverse complement strand
CGGGCGAACACCACGTCCTTGCCGCGACGACGACGACCGAGCGCAACGTCTTTCGCACCCGCAAGCATGAAGAGATGTGGATCGACGATTTCGACCTCACCAAGAACACGTCGCGGCGGTTGCTCGACGGCGGCGTGCCCGGCCTCGCGCGCGTGCTGACCAACGTCGCGACGCTGCCGGTGGTCCGGATCATCGACGACAAGCCGGTCGCGTTCATCGAAGGCATTACCTTTCCCAGTCGTCGCGGCGTACTGGCGCTGATCCGGACCGACCTCGACTCCGGGCACTCGCGCTTCGTGACGATGGGCAGCGCGACGACCGAAGGGTGGCTGCTCGATCCAGCCGGGCAGATCGCCGCCCGGGTCGACCACGACGACGCGTCGGGCGAATGGACGCTGTCGACCGGGCACGACGGTCACCTTGTCCGCACGATGCGCGAGACCGACCCGATCGACACCCCCGACGTGATGGGCTTCGGGCGCGATGCCAACACCGTCCTCGTCAGCATGCCGGGCGAGGAGACGACCCGCTACCGCGAGGTCGCGCTCGGCAGCGACCGTCCGTCGGCCCCCGTCGCGGTGCTCGACGGCGGGGCGCCGTTGTACGATCCGCGGACCCACGCGGTGATCGGGGTCCGCCGGGCGGGCGGGCTCGCGGTCGGCTATGCGTTCTTTGCCGCCGCCGACATCGCATTGTGGGGGCAGGTGACGCGCGCGTTCCCGCACGCCGTCGTCAACCTCGAATCATGGTCCGACGACCACAAGAAGATCGTCCTCAAGGTCGAAGGCGGGACCTTCGGCGCGGCGTTCTTCCTGCTCGACACCGCGACCCGCCACGCCGACTGGATCGCCGACGAATATCGCGAGGTCACTGCCGCCGACGTCCTCGAACGGCGGCTGGTCGCCTACCCCGCCGCCGATGGCCTGAGCATCCCGGCCTATCTGACGCTGCCGCCCGGCGCCGCGAAGGCGCTGCCGCTCGTCGTCCTCGTCCACGGCGGGCCGGGGGCGCGCGACGACGCCGGGTTCGACTGGTGGTCGCAGGCGCTGGCGTCGCGCGGCTATGCCGTGCTCCAGCCGCAGTTCCGCGGTTCGACCGGCTTCGGCGAGCGCTTGCACGCGGCGGGCTACGGCGAATGGGGCCGCAAGATGCAGACCGACCTGTCGGACGGGGTCAAATTCCTCGCCGACGCGGGGACGATCGACCCGGCGCGGGTCGCGATCGTCGGCGCGAGCTATGGCGGGTACGCCGCGCTCGCGGGCGTGACGCTGCAATCGGGCATCTACCGCGCCGCGGTGTCGCTCGCCGGGCCGTCGGACCTGCGGCCGATGCTCGTTGCGGCGAAGCCCGATATCGGCACGAGCTCGACGCTCCGCTTCTGGCAGCGCTTCATGGGGGCGGCGTCGCCGGGCGACCCGGTGCTCGACACGATCTCCCCGGCGAAGGCGGCGGCGAAGGCGACTGTCCCGGTCCTGTTGCTGCACGGGGCCGACGACACCGTCGTGCCGTTTGCGCAGAGCACGGCGATGGCGACGGCGCTGACGCGCGCCGGGCACCCGACGCAGGTCGTCACGCTCAAGGGGGAGGATCACTGGCTGTCGCGGAGCGAAACCCGGACCACGATGCTCACGGCGACCGCCGATTTCCTCGCGCTCACCCTGCCGGTGACGCCGCGCTAGGGGCGGGTCGTCGGGGGGTCACTGGTGCCCTGGAATGGACTCGAACCATCACATCGTTACCAATACCAGCACCTGAAGCTGGCGCGTCTACCAATTCCGCCACCAGGGCACGG
>JBBSFF010000399.1:0-1794 GCA_038238995.1 Sphingomonadales bacterium | reverse complement strand
TAAAGCCTCCACGTCGCCGGATCGATGCCCATGTCGGCAGCCCCGGTCAGCCCGACCGACGCCAGGATCGACAGCGCCTTGCCGAGCGCGGCGGCGGCTTCGGCGGGCGTCGGCTTTGGCAGGTGACTTTCGACGAGGCGCTTGGCACCGTCGACGAAGACCCCCGACGACACGCCGCCCGGACCGCGCTCGATGCGGCCCCCGGCCGGGTCGACGGTCGCGGCGGTTACGCCCGCAGCGCGCAACCCGGCAGAATTCGTCCACCCGGCATGGCCGTCGACGCGCGTGAGATAGACGGGGCGTTCGCCGACGGCGGCGTCGAGGTCGGCCGCCGTCGGAAAGCGTCCGAGCTGCCAGATTTCCTGGTTCCACCCGCCGCCGACGATCCAGCGCGCCGTCGGGTTGGCCTTCGCGTACGCCGCAACCTGCGCCAGCGCCTCGGCGAGCGACCGCGTGCCGGTCAGGTCGATCGACAGTGCCTGATAGCCGAGCTCCATGATATGTCCGTGCGCGTCGATCAGCCCCGGCAGCACCGTCGCGCCGTGCGCGTCGATCACCGTTCCGGCAGGCGCGGCAGCGCCCTCGGCCAGCGTCGCCTCGACGCGACCGTCGTCGCCGACGACGAGCGTGGCGAAGCGCGTCAGCGCGCCCGCCGCGTCGAGCGTGTAGCCGTTGGCGTTGACGACGACGGTTCGTGCGGCGAGCGGCGTGGCGAGAACGAAGACGATCGTCAGACCGGCGCGCAAGATCATCGTCATTTCCCCATCTGCAAGCGTCCGAGCGCGCGAAACGCCGTTTCCGCCGCCCAGCCGGTGCGGATCAGCGCGCCGAGCTGCCCCGGGCGACGCGACAATGCGCGCAGAACTGCGCGCACGTCCATCGCCCCGTCGGCGCGCATCCCAGCGAGCGCGGCGGGGGGCAGGTCGTGCTCGACGCTGTCCGAGATCACCCGCAGCGCGGCGAAACGGAGGCGGTGGCGCTTGGCGACGCGCGCGGCGACCCCACTCTCCATGTCGACCGAGGTCGCGCCGGTCGCGGCATAGAGCGCGCGCTTGGCGATCGCGTCGGCGACGGGACGCTCACTCGTCGCGATGCGACCGCGCCGCGCTCCCGGCGGGACGATGAACGGGGCGGTGTCGCCGTCGACGACCCAGTCGCCGGGGGCCAGCCCCCCAACGAGTGCGCCCGCCAGTCCGATGCTGAGGATCGCCGTGGCACGCGGGGCGGCGGATTCGAGGTCGCGTTCGAGCCGCGCGCTATCGCCTCCGCCTGCAACAACCATGACCCCGTTCCGCGCGATCAGCCGCGCCTCGCGCAGCAATCCCGTGGCAACGAGAATCAAAGCCCGTGGACGACGTGCGTCGTGTTGCTCGCCATCAGGTTGCGATACCGCGCCAGCGCCCACAGCGGGAAGATCTTCGAATAACCATGGTAGCGGAGGTAGAACACGCGCGGAAAACCGCCGCCGGTGTAATGCTCCTCGGGCCAAACGCCGTCGTCGCCTTGGCGTCCCTGCAGCCACGCGACCCCGCGCGCGACCGCCGGATGCGTCGCCTCGCCCGCCGCCATCAGCCCGAGCAGCGCCCACGCCGTCTGCGACGCGCGGCTATCGGCGGGGACGTGGCCCGTCCGGTCGAGCGCGTAGCTGTCGCACCCCTCCCCCCAGCCGCCGTCAGGGTTCTGCACCGCCATCAGCCAGTCGGCCCCGCGCCGCACCGCCGGATCGTCACCGGTCAGGCCGGCGGCGTTCAACGCGCATAACGCCGACCACGTGCCGTAGATGTAATTGACCCC
>JBBSFF010000398.1:0-1794 GCA_038238995.1 Sphingomonadales bacterium | reverse complement strand
GGCCCAGCGGTCGCAAATCCCCGCCCCGCGCCGGTCCTGCCAGACGATCGCCCGCGCGAGCGGGTCCCCGGTCGCACGGTCCCAGAAGACGATCGTCTCGCGCTGATTGGTCAGGCCGAGGCACGCGACCCGCTCGACCCCGACGGCGGCGGCGACCTCGTCGAGGCAAGCGCGGCTCAGCATCCACAGTTCGTCGGCGTCGTGCTCGACCCATCCGCTCGCCGGATAATATTGCGTGATCGCCCGCGTCGCCGTGGCGACGATCGCGCCGACGGTATCGAACGCGAGCGCGCGGGTCGACGTCGTGCCTTCGTCGAGGACGAGGATCAGGTCGGGGTCGGCGTCCCCCGGGTCGACATCGCGGCGGTTCATCGCGCTTTCCTAACGCGCCGGTGGCAACTAGGTAAGGCCGCGTGGAGCCTTTCGATCTTCTCGTCATCGGCGGCGGCATCAACGGCGCGGGGATCGCGCGCGACGCGGCGGGTCGCGGGCTGCGCGTGGCGTTGCTCGACGCGGGCGACCTCGGCGGCGCGACGTCGAGCGCGTCGACCAAGCTGATCCACGGCGGCCTCCGCTACCTCGAATTCTATCAGTTCGGGCTGGTCCGCAAAGCGCTCGGCGAACGCGAGGTGCTGCTCGACATCGCGCCGCATATCAGCTGGCCGCAGTCGTTCGTCCTGCCGCATTCTCCCGAGCAGCGCCCCGAATGGATGCTTCGCGCCGGGCTTTGGCTGTACGACCATCTCGCGAAACGCGACGTCGTGCCTGGGTCGAGCCGGATCGACCTGCGCCAGGACCGGGCGGGCCGCGCGCTCCAGCCGCGGTTCCGCACCGCCTTCCGCTATTGGGACGGGTGGATCGACGACGCGCGGCTGGTGATCGCCAACGCGCAGGACGTCATCGCGCGCGGCGGTACGGTGCTGCCGCGCACCCGTGTCGCCCGCGCCGACCACGACGGCGCGCGGTGGCGGGTCACGCTCGGCGACGGCACCGGGCTCGCCGCGAAGCATATCGTCAACGCCGCCGGACCGTGGGCGGAGGAGGTCGCGCGGACCGTGCTGAGGCGAAACGACGCCCCCGCGCTGCGGCTCGTGCAGGGGTCGCACATCGTTACCCGGCGCGTCCACCTCGGGCGCGACGCCTTCATGCTCCAGCAGCCCGACGGTCGGATCGTCTTCGTCCTGCCGTACGAGCGCAACTTTTCGCTGATCGGCACGACCGAACACAGCGTCGATGCCCCCGGGGCGGCCGCCGTCACCGCCGACGAGGCGGAGTATCTGCTCGCAGCGGTCAATCGCTACATCGCGCGCCCGCTGACGACCGCCGACATCGTCCACCGTTACGCCGGGGTTCGCCCGTTGATCCTCGAGGCGGGCAAGGGCGACCGCGAGACGAGCCGCGACTTCACGCTCGTCGAGCACGCGGGCGTCCCGGCGCTGACGGTCGTCGGCGGCAAGATCACGACGTACCGCGTCCTCGCCGAGGCGGTGCTTGCGAAGATCGCGCCGGAAACGAGGAAATGGACCGCGACCGCCCCGCTCCCGGGTGGCGCGGTCGCGCGTCTGCCGGGCGAGAACGGGCAGGCCGCGTTCAAGCGTTGGCTCGATAACCTGGCGCAAGCGTATGAGAATTATGACCCAAAGCTGATCAGGCGCCTCGGCCATACGCTCGGCACCGCGACCGAGTCGCTTCTCGCGGGCGGGCTCGGCGACAATCTCGGCGGGGTGTTCGAGGCCGAGCTGCAGCATTTTCGCGACGCCGAATGGGCGGCGAGCGCCGACGACGTGCTGTGGC
>JBBSFF010000397.1:0-1845 GCA_038238995.1 Sphingomonadales bacterium | reverse complement strand
GGGCGATTTCCCCCGCGCGACGGTTGCGCTCGATACGCCCGACACAACCGACCTTGCCGCGACCCTCGCGTGCAACCGCGCCGCCGACGGCGCCGCCGGGCGCGCGATTGCCGGGCCGCACCGCGCCGACCTGATCGTCACCCACGCCGCCAAGCGCCAGCCCGCCGCGCGCAGTTCGACGGGCGAGCAAAAGGCGCTCCTGCTCGGCCTCGTCCTCGCCCACGCCGGACTGGTCGCGGAGAGGTCCGGCCGCGCCCCGATACTCCTCCTCGACGAGGTCGCCGCGCACCTCGATCGGACGCGCCGCGCGGCGCTGTTCGACCGGCTAAGCGCGGGCGGCGGGCAGGTCTGGCTGACCGGCACCGAGGCGGCGCTTTTCGCCGGGCTCGACGCACAGCGGCTCCACGTCGAACAAGGGCGGGTCGCTTAAGCCTCGCGTCCGCGCGCGCGAGTTCCTATATGCATTTGACAGTTTTGCGTGGGGGTCCACCCGCGCCGCGCGGGGATTCCAGCTTGTCTGACGAAACCAACATGGCCGAGGCCGATTACGGCGCGGATTCGATCCAGGTCCTCCGCGGTCTCGACGCCGTCCGCAAGCGCCCGGGCATGTACATCGGCGATACCGACGACGGTTCGGGCCTCCACCACATGGTGTTCGAGGTCAGCGACAATGCGATCGACGAGGCGCTCGCGGGCTATTGCGACCGGATCGACATTCGGCTGAACGCCGACGGCAGCGTCACCGTCGCCGACAACGGTCGTGGTATTCCGACCGGCATCCACAGCGAGGAGGGGGTCAGCGCCGCCGAACTGGTGATGACCCAGCTCCACGCCGGCGGCAAGTTCAACAATTCCGACGAGAATGCGTACAAGGTGTCGGGCGGCCTTCACGGCGTTGGGGTCAGCGTCGTCAACGCGCTGTCCGACGTCCTGACGCTCCGCATCTGGCGCGAGGGCCATGAGCACGCGATGGAATTCCGCAACGGTGATCCGGTTGCCCCGCTCGCGGTCGTCGGTCCGCAGGGCGACCGGCGCGGGACCGAGGTCACCTTCCTGCCGTCTCCTGCCACCTTCAAGATCGTCGAGTTCGACTTCGCCAAGCTCGAACACCGCTTCCGCGAACTGGCGTTCCTCAACTCGGGCGTTCGCCTGTTCCTGACTGATGCGCGCCACGCCGAGCATGTCACGACCGAGTTATATTACGAGGGCGGGATCGCCGCGTTCGTCGCCTATCTTGACAAGTCGAAAACTTCGCTGATCCCGGCCCCGGTCGCGATCCACGGCGAGCGCGACGATATTTCGATCGACGTCGCGCTCGAATGGAACGATTCGTATTACGAACAGGTCCTGTGCTTCACCAACAACATCCCGCAGCGCGACGGCGGCACGCACCTCGCCGCCTTCCGCGCCGCGCTGACCCGAACCTTGAACACCTATGCCGAGAAATCGGGGGTGCTGAAGAAGGAGAAGGTCACGCTGACCGGCGACGACATGCGCGAGGGGCTGACCGCGATCATCTCGGTCAAACTGCCCGACCCCAAGTTCAGCAGTCAAACCAAAGACAAGCTCGTCAGCTCCGAAGTCCGCCAGCCGCTCGAAGCACTGATCGCCGACAAGCTTGCCGAATGGCTCGAGGAGAACCCGAACCACGCGCGGACGATCATGTCGAAGATCATCGACGCCGCCGCCGCGCGCGAAGCCGCGAAGAAGGCGCGTGACCTGACCCGGCGCAAGGGCGCGCTCGATATCGCCAGCCTGCCCGGCAAGCTGGCCGATTGCCAGGAGCGCGACCCGGCTCTGTCTGAACTGTTCCTCGTCGAGGGCGACTCCGCCGGCGGCTCCGCG
>JBBSFF010000396.1:0-1851 GCA_038238995.1 Sphingomonadales bacterium | reverse complement strand
GTCGACACCCACGGCACCGGCACCGTCCCCGACGCCGAGACCAAGCTCGAGGCGGTCCTCCCGACCCTCGTCCGCCTGACCCCGCGCGGCATCCGCGAGCACCTCGGGCTCAACAAGCCGATCTACCAGCGCAGCGCGAGCTACGGCCATTTCGGGCGCACCCCCGACGCCGACGGCGGCTTCAGCTGGGAAAAGCTCGACCTCGTCGATCGGCTCAAGGCGGCGGTCGCGTAAAGCTTTTGCCGTGGGCGACGGCGGCGGCTAGGCTGGCCCGCGCCAACCAAGGAGTCCCGTCGATGCGCAGCCTGTTCGCCGTCCCCGTGCTGATCGCGTTGCTTAGCGCGGGGGTAGCCGTCGCCGCTCCGTGCAAGGACGCCAAGGGCAAGTTCGTCAAATGCCCGGCGCCTGCCGCCGCGGTGCGCTGCAAGGCGGCCAATGGCAAGTTCGCCAAGTGCGGTACGCCGGGCGCCACGCCCATGTAAGCCGTACGGACCGGCGGTCGATCACGAAGGAAACCGATGACCGCCGATCCGACGACGCTCCGCCGCCTGTACGGACGGCGGCAAGGACATAAGCTTCGCCTCGGCCAGGCCGATCTTGTCGAGACATTGCTCCCGGCGCTCAGCATCCCTGCCACCGGACCGCTCCATGCTGCCGGGCTGTTCGGCGACTCCCGGCCGTTGTGGTTCGAGATCGGCTTCGGGTCGGGCGAGCATCTCGCGGCGCAGGCGGCGGCGAACCCCGACGTCGGGCTGATCGGCTGCGAGCCGTTCCTCAACGGCGTCGTCGGCGCGCTCGGGCATATTCGCGACGGCGACCTGCGCAACGTCCGTCTCCACATGGGCGACGCGCTCGATGTCCTCGACCGGCTGCCCGATGCGCGCCTGTCGCGCGTCTTCCTGCTCCACCCCGACCCTTGGCCGAAGGCGCGCCACGCCAAGCGGCGCTTCGTCAACCCCGGGCCGCTCGACGTGGTCGCGGCGAAGCTCGCGCCGGGCGGCGAATTGCGGATCGGCACCGACCACGCGGTCTACTGCCGCTGGACGCTGATGCAGATGGCGGCGCGCGCCGATTTCGACTGGCTCGCCGAGTCGGCGACCGACTGGCAGGTCCGCCCCGCCGACTGGCCACCGACCCGGTACGAGGCGAAGGCGCGGCGGCTGGGCCACGAAGTCTGGTACTTCCGCTTCCGCCGCCGTTGAGGGCAAAGGTCACCAAACTTCACGCAGCGACCGGGTTTTTCGCGTCGACGACGGGGTGAAGGTCACCAAACTTCACGCGGCGACCGGCTTTTCCACATCCGCGCGTCCGGCCGCAATCCCGGCGGAAGTTCACGAAGGTCACCCGAAAACGCTCGGTGCACCGTACCCGCCGACCTTCGCGGCACGCAGCATATCATCGTGATCGGCATGTAGGACAGCACGAAGCGGCCTCGCGTTGCCGATTCCGCCTTGACGTCGAGGTCAAGCAGGAAGATCGTTTCGGTCCGGTTCCGCACCGACGCCACACTTTTCGTAGTAGTATGATCGAACTGGCGGCGCTCGGTCGCCTCATAAGGACGCGATTGCACGGGGCATTAGCGGCGGGCATCCGTCGACCCGGTCAGGGTTTGACACCGCGATGAGTACCGCCAGCCGCGTGCACAACAACCTGCTCCGTTCGATGGCCGACGAGGATTACGCAGTCCTCGCGCCGTCGCTAACGGTGGTCGATCTGGCCAAGGGCGACGAACTGACGTTCCCCGATAGCCGGGTGAAATTCAGCTGGTTCCCGATCAGCGGGATCGTGTCGGTGGTCGCGGCGACCGAAAGCGGCATCCAGGCCGAAGTCGGCATCGTCGGGCGCGAGGGG
>JBBSFF010000395.1:0-1876 GCA_038238995.1 Sphingomonadales bacterium | reverse complement strand
GCCCGCTCGGCGATCCAGTCGCCGGGGCTGATCCCCGGCGGGGCGGGGGCCTGGGTTAGCAATGCCCGGCGTAGGACGATATGTGCCCAGCGCGACGCGACCGGGGTCCGCAGCCGCCGCAGCAGCCCGGCGACGAAGCGCCCGTCGGACCCGGCGAACACCGCCGGACCATAGCCGCCGTCGGCGGGGGTCAGCGGACCGACGCTGCCGATCGGGGGGGCTTCGGACGCGGCGACGGGCGTGACGGTATCGGCGGTCGCCGCGGTCGTCTCATCAGGCGTGGCGGGGGCGTCGGGTGCGGGCACGATCAGCGCCGCCGCCTCGACGATGGGGGCCGCCGGAGCCGCGCCGAAGCTGTCGGGCAGCAGCGACTTCGGCGCGGCAGGCGGTGCGGCAGGTGCGGCGGCGGACGTTTCGGGCGGCGAAACGACCTGCGCGGCGGCCGGCGCCGCGACCGCTGCGATCAGCACCGCGAGGCTAGGCGCGAAATGGCGGCGTTTAGCGGCCAAGGCGGTCGTTCGGAATAACGCGTTCGACGTGGTGCGTCGGCGCGGGCACGTCGGCGACCATCAGATAGACGACGCCCGCGACGACGGTCACCAGCAGCGCGACCAAAACCAACCACAAAACCCGCATGTCGCACTTTCCTGAACCGGATGTCGCGGGCGTTGCCCGTGTCTGGCGCGGTGTATAGCGTAACCTTGTGATGGAGTGCGACGCAAAAAGCCCGGTCGAAACGGCCCCCGCCGCCCCGCGCGCCGTCGGCCCGGCCCGGACGATCGTCCTCGTCGGGTTGATGGGCGCGGGCAAGTCGACGATCGGGCGGCGGCTGGCGACGCGGCTCGGCCTGCCGTTCGTCGATGCCGACACCGAGATCGGACGCGCGTCGGGCCTGTCGATCGCCGAGATCTTCGAACGCTTCGGCGAGGCGCATTTCCGCGACGGCGAGCGCCGCGTCATCGCCCGGCTGATCGACGGGCCACCCAAGGTCATCGCTACCGGCGGCGGGGCGTTCGTCGCCGCCGACACGCGCGCGCTGATCCTCGCGCGCGCGGTCGCGGTCTGGCTCGACGCCGATATCGCGACGCTCGCCGAACGCGTCCGACGGCGCGACACGCGGCCGCTGCTCCGCGACCGCGACCCCGCCGAGGTGCTGGCCGAACTCGCACGCATCCGCAACCCGCTCTACGCCGAGGCGCATATCCACATCAGCAGTAAGCCGACCCCGCACGACGCCACCGTCCGCGCGATCGTCGCCGCGCTGGCGAGCCACGCGTGATCGTCACCGTTCCGCTCGGTGAGCGCGCGTATGACGTGCTCATCGAGCCGGGGATTCTCGCGCGCGCCGGGGACTTTATCGCGCCGCTTACGGGCCGCAAGCGCATCGCCGTCGTCAGCGATGCGACCGTGGCGCGGCTCTATCTCGCGCCGTTGACGATAGCGCTGGAGAAGGCCGGACTGAGCATCGAGCCGATCATCGTCCCCCCCGGCGAGGCGACCAAGAACTGGAGCACGCTCGAGACGGCGGTCGAACGCCTGCTCGGCCTCGGCGTCGAGCGCGGCGACGTTGTCATCGCCCTCGGCGGCGGGGTGGTCGGCGACCTAACCGGGTTCGCCGCCGCGATCCTCAGGCGGGGGTGCCGTTTCGTCCAGATTCCGACGACGTTGCTCGCGCAGGTCGACAGCTCGGTCGGCGGCAAAACCGCGATCAACGCCAAGGCGGGCAAGAACCTCGTCGGCGCGTTCCACCAGCCCGCCGCCGTCCTGATCGACCCCGACCTGCTCGACACGCTCCCGCCGCGCGAACTCCGCGCGGGCTACGCCGAAGTAATCAAGACCGCGCTGCTCGGCGACGCCGCGTTTTTCGACTGGTGCG
>JBBSFF010000394.1:0-1927 GCA_038238995.1 Sphingomonadales bacterium | reverse complement strand
CTCTCGCTGTACCGCCCGCCGTGGTTGAGTTCCTGCCACTGGCGGACCATCCCCATATATTCGTTGTTGAGGATGAAGACCTTGACCGGCAGGCGGTACTGCGTCGCGGTGCCGAGCTCCTGGATGTTCATCTGGATGCTCGCTTCGCCGGCGATGTCGATGACGAGCGCGTTCGGGTTGCCGAGCTGCGCGCCGATCGCGGCGGGCAGGCCGTAGCCCATCGTGCCGAGCCCGCCGCTCGTCAGCCACGTGTTCGGCCCTTCGAAGCCGAAGTGCTGCGCCGCCCACATCTGGTGCTGGCCGACCTCGGTGGTGATGATCGGCGAGCGCCGGTGCGTCGCCTCCCACAGGCGCTTGACCGCGTGCTGCGGGAGGATGTCGCTGCCCTGCTGGTCGTAGCCGAGCGAGTTGCGCCCGCGCCAGCCGTCGATCGCCGCCCACCACGGGCGTAGACCGTTTGCACGGTGGCCGCGGGCCTTCCACACCTTGATCATGTCCTCGAGGACATGGCCGACGTCGCCGACGATGCCGAGGTCGACGCGCACCGTCTTGTTGATCGACGAGCGGTCGATGTCGACGTGGATCTTGCGGCTGCCCGGCGAGAAGGCGTCGAGCCGCCCGGTCACCCGGTCGTCGAAGCGCGCGCCGAGGCAGACCATCAGGTCGGCCCCGTGCATCGCCATGTTCGCCTCGTACGTCCCGTGCATCCCGAGCATGCCGAGGAAAGCCGGCGCGCTCGCCGGGAAGCAGCCGAGGCCCATCAGCGTCGAGGTGACGGGTGCCCCGGTCAGCCGCGCGAGTTCGCGCAGCAGCTGCGACGCGCCGGGGCCCGAATTGATGATCCCGCCGCCGGTATAAAGGATCGGGCGTTCGGCGGCAGCGAGCATCTCGACCGCTGCCTCGATCGCGGCGAGGTCGCCCTTGACCTGCGGTTTGTACGTCTTGTGTTCGATCCTGCCCGGGCGAACGTAGCGGGTCCGCGCGACCTGGATGTCCTTGGGGATGTCGACGACGACCGGGCCGGGGCGACCGGCGGTGGCGATGTAGAACGCCTCGTGGATCGTGTCGCCGAGCCGGGCGACATCCTTGACGAGGTAGTTGTGCTTCGAACAATGCCGCGTGATCCCGACCGTGTCGCACTCCTGGAACGCGTCGGTGCCGATCAGGTGGGTCGGGACCTGGCCGGTCAGGACGACGATGGGGATCGAGTCCATCAGCGCGTCGGTGATGCCGGTGACGGCGTTGGTCGCGCCGGGGCCGCTGGTGACGAGCACGACGCCGGGCTTGCCGGTCGACCGCGCATAGCCCTCCGCCGCGTGCACCGCCGCCTGCTCGTGGCGGACGAGGATGTGTCTGATCCGCGATTGTTCGAACAAAGCGTCGTAGATCGGCAGGACCGCGCCACCGGGGTAGCCGAAGACGATCTCGACCCCGAGGTCGGTCAGCGCGCGGACGATCACGCCCGCGCCGTTGGTTTCGGTTGCCGTCACTGGTGATTACTCGCGTCGATTGCGAGCGCTTGCTACGGATTGATAATTACGCTGTCAACCCATTTATCGTAATAAGATTACGCGACCAGTCGGGCGTCTGGTTGCGGAACCACGTCTGCTGGCGCTTGGCATAGCGGCGCGTGTCGAGCCGGGTGCGCTCGATCGCGGCGGCAAGGCCGGTCTCGCCGCGCAGGTATGCGAGCAGCGGCGCGACGCCGAGCGCCTTCATTACCGGGGCATCGGCGGGGAGCGCGCGGGCCCCGAGCGCCGCGACCTCGTCGAGCGCGCCCGTCGCCAGCATCGCGTCGAGGCGGGCGTCGATCCGCGCGTGCAGCTCGGCGCGGGGCAGGTCGACGACATGGCCGCGCACCGCGCACTCCGCCGCCAGCCCGCCGGTCGCCGCCGCCTGCCAGTCGGCGAGCCTTCGCCCCGTCGAG
>JBBSFF010000393.1:0-1984 GCA_038238995.1 Sphingomonadales bacterium | reverse complement strand
CCCAGCCGTGCCGCGCGGAGCTTCAGGATGAACTGCGTCGCGTTGATAACGTAGGTCGCATAGGCCGCAAGTGCGAGGATAAGCCGCTCCCGGTCGGTGCCGATGTTGCCCAATAAGGCGATCAGATAGGCGGTATGCAGCGCGATCACGACCATGCTGAACACGTCCTCCCAATAGAAAGCGGGGGCGAACAGGTAGCGCCCGAACACGACCTTCTCCCAGATCGCGCCGGTAATCATGATCGTGTAGAGTGCGAAGGTCTTGGCGATCACCGACGCGGTCGCGAGGCCGAGCCCTTCACCGGTCAGCAGATAGCGGACGACGAGGCCGAGGCTGACGGCGAAGATCAGGAACTGGAACGGGGCGAGGATGCCCTGGACGAGCGTCCAGACGGTGGCGTCGCGGCGCTCGCGTTCGGCGGGCGTGTACAGCGGCGTCGTGCCGCCCTGCCGTCCGTTCGCCTTGCCGCCATCCGACTGCATTCAGCTCGCCTGTTTCCATCGCCGCGATGATGAAAGTTACGTCGTGAAGCCAACGACTGTCAACCGGGCTTTACGTCCAAATATTTTGACACTACGGTTTGCCAATCGCCTCTTTATGCAGCGTTGCCAAATGCCCGTGCATCTCATAGCCTCGACAAAATCGGGAGGATGCGGCCGCCAAGGTCGCCCCTCGAGCGTGGCGGCAAGGGGCGGGTACGATGGCGTCGATGCAGTACGAGCAAGGCCGCCCGCAAGGGTCGCGGCGCACCCCCGAGGCATCGCCGCTGCGCATGGCGCGGTTGATCGAGGGCGAGATCATTCCGCGGCTGCTGATGGCGCATCGCGGCGACCGGATCGAACCGGTCGTTCCCGCGTCGTTCACGGCGGCGGAGCCGCTGGCGCTGGCACACATGACGCTGCGGCTCGAGGTGTTCAGCCTCGTCGCGTACGTCGAGGCTTATATCGACAAGGGCATCTCGATCGAATCGGTCTACCTCGACCTGCTGGCCGCGGCGGCGCGGGTGCTCGGCGACTTCTGGGACAACGACGTCTGCGACTTCGTCGATGTGACGATGGGGCTGTGGCGGCTGCAGCAGGTGGTTCACGAATTGGGCAGCCGGGCGCCGTGCGCCACCGTTCGGACGCGCGCCGATCGCCGGGTATTGTTCACCGTGCCGCCGGGCGATCAGCACAGCTTCGGGCTGGTGATGATCGAGGATTTCTTCCGCCGCGCCGGCTGGCGGACGTGGAGCGCGCCCGACGCGGGACTGGGCGAACTATGCGCGATCGCCGGGCGGCAGTGGTTCGAACTGATCGGACTGACGGTCAGCAACGAGGACAATCTGGCGCAACTACCCGGCGTGCTGCGCGATCTTCGCCGCGCCTCGCAGAATCCCGCGGTCGGCATCATGGTCGGCGGCAAGATCTTCAGCGACCATCCCGAACTTGCCGCGGAGGCAGGGGCGGATGCGACCGCAGCCGACGGGGCGATGGCCCTGCTCGCGGCGGAGCGGCTCGTTGAACGCCTCGCTCATCGCGCCGCTGGCCGTAGCGGCTGAAGCGCGGGTCGAATTCGAACACGCGTCGGCGACGCTCGGCGCGTTCGACGCCGATCTCGCCGCCCGGCTGACGACCGTCGCCGCCGACATCGCGCTGGTCATCGACGTCGACGGCGTGATCATCGACCTCGCGATCGGCGACTCGGCGCTGGCGGGCGACGAGCTTGCGCCGCTACGGGGTCGCCGCTGGATCGACACGGTGGGGGCCGACAGCCGCGTCAAAGTCGCGGCGATGCTGCGCGACACCCCGTCGCACGGGGTCGGCCGGTGGCGGCTGGTCAACCAGATCGCGGCGGACGGGGGCACGCCGGTCACGCTGCGTTTCATGACGGTCGGGGCCGGGGACGACGGGCGGATCATCGCGATCGGGCGCGACATGCGATCGACCGCGGCGATGCAGCAACGGCTCCTCCAGGCGCAGCAGTCGATGGAGCGCGACTATGT
>JBBSFF010000392.1:0-2008 GCA_038238995.1 Sphingomonadales bacterium | reverse complement strand
GCGCGGTAGTCGTCGGCGAAGAAGACATTGTGGTGGCTGAGGTCGAACCCGGAAGTTTCGGCGACGAGCGTCCACGTCAGCGCCGACAGCGAGCGGTGGCGGGCGGGCATGGCCGCGACCGCGCGCGCGGCGTCAAGTCCGAACCGCCCGCTTGCGAGCGCCTGCGGATCGGCGTTGACGACGACGGCGCGCGCGCCGATCCGCTCGCCGTCCGCAAGGACGACGCCCTCCGCTCCGCCGCGCCCGACGACGATCTCGGCGACCGGGGCGGCGTAGCGGAACTTCGCACCATGTTTCGTCGCCAGCGCGGCGAACGCCTGCGCGATCCGGTGCATGCCGCCGTCGACCTGCCACACCCCACTGTTCTCGACGTGCGCGATCAGCATCAGCGTCGCCGGCGCGAGGTACGGCGACGCCCCGGAATAGGTCGCGTAGCGTCCGAACAACTGCCGCAGCCGGGGATCGTGGAAATAGCCGCCGAGCGCGCCCCACAGCGTCTCGAACGGGCGGATGCTGAGCAGGTCGCCGGGGCGCGACACGCCGATTCGCGCGGTCAGGCCGATCGGGTTGGTCGCAGGCGCATCAAGGAAGCTGGCCTCGAGCGTCGTGTACGTTCGCCGCGCCTCGGCAGCGAAGGCGCGGAAGCGCGTCGCTTCGGCGGCCCCGGCGAAGGCCCCGATCGCGTCCGCCGAGGCGTCGATATCGGCGAACAGGTCGAGTCGCGCGTCCGCCCCCCACGCGTGGCGGGCGAGCGTCGTTACCGGGCGCAGCGTCAGATAGTCGTCGAGGCGCGCCCCCGCGGCGGCGAAGATGCCCTCGAACACCCAGCGCATCGTGAACACCGTCGGCCCGGCATCGAGCGCGCGGCCGTCGATCATGAACTTGCGGAGCTTGCCGCCCGGGGTTGCCGCCGCCTCGCAGACGACGACGTCTTCGCCCGCCGCCGCGAGCAGCGCCGCCGCGGTCAACCCGCCGATGCCGGCGCCGATGATGACGACTGGGAGCTTCACCAATGGGGTTCGTTGCACATCAGATGCCGCTTAAGTTGACACAAATGTCGCATAAATCGCCGATTTCGTGAACTTAAGCCCGAATTCGCGGGGATGACTTGCCGCGAACCCAGCCCGGCGAGCGAGCAGGACGCGCCCGGTTCGAGCCGCACACCATACTCCCGATCTGCGGGTGTAGGACAGCGGAATTGCTGCGTCGCTGGGTGCCCACTCTTATCACGATCCCAGCGCCGGGATCGCCGACGGCGGCAACATGGCCGTCGCGCTTGACCCTGTGGCCGCTCGCCCGCACACCGTTGCGCATGACGTCGTGGCGCGAACGCTGGATCCTGTGGCGCAACGCCCGCCTCGGCAGCCCCGGTTTCCAGCGCTGGGCGGCGAGGTTCCCCGTGACGCGGCCCGTCGCGCGGCGGCGCGCGCGGGCGCTGTTCGATATCGTCGCGGGGTTCACGTACTCGCAGGTTGCCTATGCCGCGGTCGAAGTCGGGCTGCTCCCGTTCGTTGCCGAGACGAAACGATCTCTCGCCGATGTGGCCGTGCACACCGGGTTGCCGCTGGCGGGGGCGGATCGGTTGCTCCGGGCGGCGATCGCGCTCGGCCTCGTCGAGGCGGCGGGCGGTGGCTATCACCTCGGCAGCGAAGGCGCGGCGCTGCTCGGCAACCCCGGGGTCGCCGAGATGATCGCGCATCACCGCTACCTCTACGCCGACCTCGCCGACCCGGTCGCGCTGCTGCGCGGCGGCGCCGGGTCGCTCGCGGGTTACTGGCCGTACGGCGCGGCGAGCGACGAACGCACCGCCGCCTATTCGGCGCTGATGGCGGCGTCGCAACCGATGCTCGCGGCGCAGATCCTCGACGCCTATCCGCTCGCTCGGCACCGGCGGTTGCTCGACATCGGCGGCGGGGCAGGGGTGTTCCTGCGCGCCGCCGGGAAGCGGTTTCCCGCGCTCGGATTGCTGCTGTTCGACCTTCCCACGGTCGCGGCGCGGTTGGCCGAT
>JBBSFF010000391.1:0-2018 GCA_038238995.1 Sphingomonadales bacterium | reverse complement strand
GCCGAAATGGCGTCGATCGGCCTGCCGGTGCCGCCGGGGTTCACGATCTCGACCGCGATGTGCGGGGTCTATTATGCCGGCGGCGAAGACTTCCCGCCGTCGCTCCACGACGAGGTCGCGGCGGGCCTGAAGCATATCGAGCAGACCGTGACCGGCGTCGGCTTCGGCTCCCCCGACAATCCGCTCCTCGTCTCGGTCCGCTCGGGGGCGCGGGTGTCGATGCCGGGGATGATGGACACCGTCCTAAACCTCGGGCTCAACGACACGACGGTCGCGGGGTTGGCGGCGGTCAGCGGCGACGCGCGCTTCGCGTGGGACAGCTACCGCCGCTTCATCCAGATGTACGCCGACGTCGTCCTCGGCCTCGATCATTACCTGTTCGAGGAGGCGCTCGAAATCCTGAAAGAGGACCGCGGCGTCACGCTCGACACCGAACTCTCGGCCGACGACCTGAAAGGGCTGGTCGCCGACTATCTCGCCAAGGTCGAGGCCGAACTCGGGCATCCGTTTCCGCAGGATGTCCACGCGCAGCTGTGGGGCGCGATCGGCGCGGTGTTCGGGTCGTGGCGGTCGGAGCGCGCGCGCGTCTACCGCCGGATCAACGACATCCCCGAGGCGTGGGGCACCGCCGTCACCGTCCAGGCGATGGTGTTCGGCAACATGGGTGCGACCTCGGCGACCGGCGTCGCGTTCACCCGCGATCCGTCGACCGGCACCCGCGCGCACTACGGCGAGTTCCTGATCAACGCGCAGGGCGAGGACGTCGTCGCCGGCATCCGCACCCCGCAATATCTGACCCGCGAGGCTCGCCTCCACGCGGGAGCCAAAGCGCTGTCGATGGAGGAGGCGATGCCGGTCGTGTTCGCCGAGCTGGCGAGTGTGTTCGACCTGCTCGAAGGCCATTACCGCGACATGCAGGACATAGAATTCACCGTCCAGCAGGGCAAGTTGTGGATGCTCCAGACGCGGTCGGGCAAGCGGACCGCCAAGGCCGCGCTCAAGACAGCCGTCGACATGGCCGACGAGGGGCTGATCACGAGCGAGGAGGCGATCCTGCGCGTCGACGCCGCCGCGCTCGATCAGTTGCTCCACCCGACGCTCGACCCGAACGCAGTCCGCGACGTGCTGACGAAAGGGCTGCCCGCCTCGCCCGGAGCCGCGAGCGGAGTCGCGGTATTCGATTCGGAAACCGCCGAGCGCCGCGCCGGATTGGGCGAGGACGTCATCCTCGTCCGCACCGAAACGTCGCCCGAGGACATCCACGGCATGGTCGCGGCGCGCGGCATCCTGACCTCGCGCGGCGGCATGACGAGCCACGCCGCGGTCGTCGCGCGCGGCATGGGGCGGCCGTGCGTCAGCGGCGCGGGGGGGCTGTCGGTCGACCTCAAGACGCGGACCGCGCGCTGCGGGTCCCGGACGATCAAGGAGGGCGACGTGCTGACGCTCGACGGATCGACCGGCGAGGTCATGGTCGGCGCGGTGGCAACGGTCGAGCCCGAGCTCCATGGCGATTTCGGCCGGCTTATGGAATGGGCCGATGCGCATCGTCGGATGAAGGTGCGGACCAACGCCGAAACCCCGCTCGACTGCAAGGTCGCGCGCGGCTTCGGGGCTGAGGGCATCGGGCTGTGCCGGACCGAGCATATGTTCTTCGACGCGAGCCGGATCACGGCGGTGCGCCAGATGATCCTTGCCGAGGACGAGGCCGGGCGGCGGACGGCGCTCGCCAAGCTGCTTCCCGAACAGCGCGCAGACTTTGTGGCGATATTCGAGATCATGGCAGGGTTGCCGGTGACGATCCGCCTGCTCGACCCGCCGCTCCACGAGTTCCTGCCGCACGTCGAAAGCGAATTCGACGAGGTCGCCGCCGCGGTCGGGCTGTCGGTCGACGCGCTCAAGCGGCGGGTGGCGGAGCTGCACGAATTCAACCCGATGCTCGGACACCGCGGCTGCCGCCTCGGCATCACCTACCCCGAAATCTACGCGATGCAGGCGCGCGCGATCTTCGAGGCGGCGGT
>JBBSFF010000390.1:0-2022 GCA_038238995.1 Sphingomonadales bacterium | reverse complement strand
CTGCCGCGCGTCCGCGACTTCCGCGGGCTCAACCCGAAGTCGTTCGACGGGCGTGGCAACTACGCGATGGGCCTCAAGGAGCAGATCGTGTTCCCCGAGATCAACTATGACCGGATCGGCAAGGTCCGCGGCATGGACGTCATCATCACCACGACCGCCAAGTCGGACGACGAGGCAAGGGCGTTGTTGTTCGCGTTCGGGCTGCCGTTCACCGGCATGGTCGACGATCAGAAGAAGGCGGCTTAAGACATGGCCAAGAAGAGTTCGGTGAACAAGAACGAGCACCGCAAGGCGCTGGTCAAGAAGTACGCCCCGAAATTCGCGGCGCTGAAGGCAATCGCCGCCGACGAAACCAAGGACGATGGCGAGCGTCTGATGGCGCGCCTCAAGATGTCGGAACTGCCGCGCAACGCGACCCCGGGCCGCGTGCGCAACCGTTGCGAACTGACCGGGCGCAGCCGCTCGGTCTACCGCAAGTTCAAACTGTCGCGGATCATGCTGCGGGAACTGGGCAACAAGGGCCTGATCCCCGGCCTGACCAAGTCGAGCTGGTAACTTTATGTCGATGACCGATCCGCTGGGTGACATGCTCACCCGCATCCGCAACGGGCAGCAGGCGCGCAAGGACTCGGTCCTGACGCCCGCGTCGAAGCTTCGCGCGCGCGTGCTCGATGTGCTCCAGCGCGAGGGCTATATCCGCGGCTACAGCGACGCCGCCGATACCGGCCCGGCCGCCGCGCTCCGCATCGATCTCAAGTATTTCGAGGGCCAGCCGGCGATCCAGCACGTCGCGCGCGTCTCGAAGCCCGGCCGCCGGGTCTATTCGGGAGCGTCGGATCTGCCGCGCGTCCGCAACGGCCTCGGCATCGTCATCGTCTCGACGCCCAAGGGCGTTCTGTCCGACGCGGAAGCGCGCGAGCAGAATGTCGGCGGCGAAGTCCTCTGTCAGGTATTCTGATCATGTCACGGATTGGCAAGAAGGCGGTCCCGGTTCCGGCCGGCGTCACCGCGACGATCGAGGGCAGCACGCTCAGCGTCAAGGGGCCGAAGGGTCTGCTGACGCTGTCGATGGTTCCCGACATCAGCTACGTCGTCGAAGGCGATGCGATCAGCGTCCAGCCGGCAAACGACAGCAAGCAGGCGCGCGCTTATTGGGGCATGCAGCGGACGTTGGTGTCGAACCTCGTCGTCGGCGTGTCGGCGGGCTTCACCAAGGTGCTCGAGATCACCGGCGTCGGCTACCGCGCCAGCGTCCAGGGGTCGAACCTGAAGCTCCAGCTCGGCTATAGTCACGACGTCGACTATCCGATCCCCGACGGCATCGCGATCAAGACGCCCGACCAGACGACGGTCGAGATCACCGGCTCCGACAAGCAGAAGGTCGGCCAAGTCGCTGCCGAGATTCGGCGTTGGCGCAAGCCGGAGCCGTACAAGGGCAAGGGCATCAAGTATCGCGGCGAGTATATCTTCCGCAAGGAAGGGAAGAAGAAGTAATGAGCAAGGGTCTTTCCCTCTTCGAAAAGCGGCGTCGTCGCGTCCGTACCGCGCTCCGGGCCAAGGGCGGCGAGCGCCCGCGCTTGTCGATCCACCGCTCGTCGCAGCACATCTATGCGCAGGTCATCGACGACGCGCAGGGGATCACGATCGCCTCCGCCTCGACGCTCGAAAAGGACGTTCGCGACGTCACCGGCGCGACGACGACCGCCGCCGCCGACGTCGGCAAGCGCCTTGCCGAGCGCAGCAAGGCGGCGGGAGTCACCACCGTCGTGTTCGATCGCGGCGGTTTCCTTTTCCACGGCCGCGTCCGTGCACTCGCCGAGGGTGCGCGCGAAGCCGGACTGGAGTTTTAAGACATGGGCATGGAACCTCGTAGCGGCCCCGGCGGCGGTGGCCCCGGTGGTGGTGGACGCGGACCCGGCGGCAATCGCGGCGGTCCCGGCGGCGGCAATCGCGGCGGCCCCGGCGGCAATCGTGGCAACAACGACCGCAACAACCGCGGCGGCCGTGGCGGCCCGACCGGCG
>JBBSFF010000389.1:0-2029 GCA_038238995.1 Sphingomonadales bacterium | reverse complement strand
TCACGATCGCCGCCGAAATCGTTGCCGCCGTCCGCGCCGCGCTGCCGCTCCAGCCGACGACGCGGCTGCTCGCGCTCGGCGCGGCGGGGGTGTTCGACGCGGCCGACACGGCGGCGGTCGCGTATGCCGCGCTGATCGGCGACGCGGCATGGCCCGACGGCGCGCCGTCGGTCGCGGTCGCTGCCGATCCACTGCGGCTGCCGTTCGTCGCGGGGGTGTTCGACGCCGCGCTGGCGATGACCCCGCTCGATTCGGATCGCCTGCGCGAACTGTGGCGGGTGCTGTCGCCCGCCGGCGTGCTCGTCGCGGTCGTCCCGCGCCGGTCGATCATTCCGCGCGAGACGGGGGTCGACGGGGCGCAGCATTCGGGGCGGGCGCTGACCGCGCTGCTCGACGGCGCGATGTTCGAACCCGGTGACTGGGTCCGCGTCGCCGGGGTCCATGTCGTCCGCGCGACCAAGCGCGACGGGCTCGCCCCGATCGGCGGCGGCGGCGCTGCGGCGCGCGCGCGGCTATCCCCGGCCTGAGGCCGAACGCCGTTATCCCCGACGCAGCACGAACACCGCCTGCTCGGCGCGCAGGTTCTCGGCCCACGTCACCCGCTGCCCGGCGCCAAGGAAGGTCGCGCCCTCGATCGTCACGTCGAGCGCGGCGGCCAGCGCGCGGAAATCGTCGATCGAGCACAGGTGGATGTTCGGCGTCGCGTACCACGGCACCGGTAGCGCCGGGGTCATCGGCATCCGCCCGCCCGCTAGCAGGCTGAGCCGCACCCGCCAATGGCCGAAATTGGGCAGCGAGATCACCGCCCTTCGCGCGATCCGCAGCAGTTCGGCCAGCACCGTGTCGGGTGCGCGCATCGCCTGGAGCGTGTCCGACAGGATGGCGACGTCGAACGCGTCCGACGGATAGTCGGCGAGGTCGGCGTCGGCGTCGCCCTGGACGACCGACAGCCCGCGTCCGACCGCGGCGGCGACGTTCGCCCCCGATAGCTCGATGCCGCGCCCGTCGACGTTCTTGCCGCTACGCAACGCCGCGAGCAGTGCGCCGTCGCCGCAGCCGACGTCGAGGACGCGCGCGCCGGCGGGCACCGCGTCGGCGATCGCGGCGAGATCGGCGCGCAGCGTCATGGTTGCCCGGCCAGCAGCGTGGCGAATTCGGGCGACATCCGCTCCATGTAGCGTTCGGGCCGGGCGAGTGGAGCGAAGCCGACGTCGGCGTAGACGCCGTGCGCGTCGCGAGTGACGAGCGCGAAGCGGCGGATGCCGGCATAGTCGGGATGGTCGACGAACCATTGTGTCAGCCGCCGCCCGAGCCCGTGCCCGCGCGCCGCGTCGTCGACCCAGACGTCGGCAAGCCACGCGAAGGTCGCGCGGTCGGAGATCGCCCGGGCATAGCCGATCTGCTCGCCGCCTCGGTACGCGCCGAGCGTGTGCGACCCGGCGATCGCGCGTTCGACGAGGTCGCGCGCGATGCCGGGCGACCAGTAGCTCGATGCGAGCCAGCCGTGGATACGGGCGAGGTCGAGCCGCGCGGGGTCGTCCGACAACTCGATCGACGCGTCGCTCATGCGCCCGCCCGCAGGAAGCCGTCGACGACACGGTTCATCGCCGGCGTATCGAGGAGGAAGGCGTCGTGGCCGTGCGGCGATTCGAGCTCGACGAAGCTGACGCGGGCGTTGGCGGCGTTGAGAGCGCGGACGATGCGCCGCGACTCGGCGGTCGGGTACAGCCAGTCGCTGGTGAACGAGATCAGCGCGAACCGCGTCTTGGTGCCTGCGAACGCCGCAGCGAGCCGACCGTCGTGCGGCGCGGCGAGGTCGAAATAATCCATCGCCCGGGTGATATACAGGTACGAATTGGCGTCGAACCGCTCGACGAAGCTCAGGCCCTGGTGGCGCAGGTACGATTCGACCTGGAAATCGGCGTCGAAGCCGAAGGTCACCGCGTCGCGGTCCTGCAGCGCGCGCCCGAACTTCGCGGTCAGCCCCTCCTCCGAAAGATAGGTGATGTGCGCCGCCATCCGCGCGACC
>JBBSFF010000388.1:0-2049 GCA_038238995.1 Sphingomonadales bacterium | reverse complement strand
TTCGCCGAGCTGCGCCGGATGGGCATCCGCACGGTCATGATCACCGGCGACAACCCGCTCACCGCCGCCGCGATCGCCGCCGAAGCCGGGGTCGACGACTTCCTCGCGCAGGCGACGCCCGAGGACAAGCTCGCGCTGATCCGCAAGGAGCAGGCGGGCGGCAAGCTCGTCGCGATGTGCGGCGACGGGACCAACGATGCACCCGCGCTCGCGCAGGCCGATGTCGGGGTGACGATGAACACCGGCACGCAAGCCGCGCGCGAGGCAGGCAACATGGTCGATCTCGACAGCGACCCGACCAAGTTGATTGAGATCGTCGGCTTGGGTAAGCAGCTGCTGATGACGCGCGGGGCGCTGACGACCTTTTCGATCGCCAACGACGTCGCCAAATACTTCGCAATCCTGCCGGCGATCTTCATCGTGTTGTACCCGGGGCTGGCGGTGCTCAACGTGATGCACCTCGCGTCGCCCGAGAGCGCAATCCTGTCGGCAATCATCTTTAACGCGCTGATCATCCCGGCGCTGGTGCCGCTCGCGTTGAAGGGCGTCGCGTACAAGCCGGTCGGTGCCGGGGCCTTGCTCGGCCGCAATCTGACGATCTATGGCCTCGGCGGGTTGATCGCGCCGTTTGTCGGCATCAAGGCGATTGACCTGATCGTCGCTGCCCTCCACCTCGCCTGAGGATTTGACTCATGGGTACCGACCTCCGCTCCGCCATCCGTCCTTCGTTGGTGATGCTGTTGCTCTTCACGCTGTTGACGGGGCTGGCCTATCCGGCGCTGCTGACTGGCATCGCGCAGCTAGTATTCCCGGCGCAGGCGAACGGTAGCCTCGTGCAGAACGGCGACACCGTGGTCGGCTCCGAACTGATCGGCCAGTCGTTCGTCACGCCAAGATATTTTCACGGGCGTCCGTCGGCAGCGGGCAAGGGCTACGACGGCGCCGCGAGCGGCGGGTCCAATCTTGGTCCGACCGCGAAGGGGCTCACTGACCGGATCGCCGGCGATCTCAAGACTGTCCGCGCTGACGGCCTGACCGGGACGGTCCCCGCCGACATGGTGACAGCATCGGCGAGCGGTCTCGATCCCGATGTCTCGCCGGCAACCGCTTATGCTCAGGTGGCCCGCGTCGCCACCGCGCGAGGGCAGGCCGATGAAGTCGTCCGGGCGATGGTTGATGCTGCCATCGTCGCGCCGGTCGCGGGGTTCTTCGGCGAACCGCACGTCAACGTGCTGATGCTCAACCGCGCGCTGGACCGCGGGGCGATCGATCGACAACGCGATGGCCGCGGCGCACAACCAGCTCCGTGAGCGAACGCGACCGCCCCGAACCCGAAGTTTTCCTCGCCGCTGCGCGCGCTGAGGGGCGGGGCAAGCTCAAGGTCTTCCTCGGCGCCGCCCCCGGGGTCGGCAAGACCTACGAAATGCTGTCCGACGCCGCCGTCCGCCTCCGCGAAGGTGCGGACGTCATCGTTGGGCTCGTCGAGACGCATGGGCGCGCCGAAACCGAAGCGATGGTCCGCCCGTTCACGGTCATTCCCCGCCGTCCGGTCGACGCCGCAGGGCGGATTCTCGCCGAAATGGACCTCGACGCGATCCTCACGCGGCGACCGCAACTGGTGCTGGTGGACGAACTCGCACACACCAACCTGCCGGGGTCGCGCCACCCCAAGCGGTTCATGGACATCGACGAGCTGCTCGCCGCCGGGATCGACGTTTTCACGACGGTCAACATCCAGCATATCGAATCGCTCAACGACACCGTCGCCAGCTTCACCCGGGTGCGAGTGCGCGAGACGGTTCCCGACCGGCTGCTCGAGGATGCCGAGATCGAGGTCGTCGACCTGCCTCCCGACGAACTGATCGCCCGACTGCAGGCGGGGAAGGTCTATGTCCCCGAGGAGGCATCGCGCGCGCTCGCGCACTTCTTCAGCCGGTCGAACCTGACGATGCTGCGCGAGCTCGCGCTGCGCCGGGCGGCGCAGGCGATCGACGCGAAAATGCTCGGTGAACTGCGCGCGCAGTCGCTCGCCGGACCGTATGCGGCGGG
>JBBSFF010000387.1:0-2069 GCA_038238995.1 Sphingomonadales bacterium | reverse complement strand
GTCGATCCCCGCCGCGCCGAGGTCGGCCGAGATCCGCCGCGCGCCGAAGCCGCGCCCGGTCAGCCCGCGCCCGCGCGCCTCGGCGAAGGCCCGGTCGTCGACGTAGCCGAGCCCCGTCAGCCGCGCGACGACGGCGTCGACCGCGTCGCCCGCCGCCCCCTCTCCGGCCCAGCCGCGCTCGAATAGCTTGCGCCCGAGGTAGCGACGCAACTTCGCCGCGCTCGTCGCGTATCTTCCGACGTAATGCAGCGCGAGGTCGCGCAACCGGGGCGCGTCGAGCGGCGGCGGCGGGGGTCGGGGAGCCCCCCGCGAGCGACGATCGGGAGCCATTTCGTTAACGCCACGTTCCTGCCACACTCGCGTCCGAATTTGGACGTGTCGCAAGGTTACTCTCAGGAGCGAGTTTGAGCCAGCGCCGCGCGCGACGACGATCATCGGGCGCGGTGGCGGGCAAGGATTGCAAGGAGGATCGCGGTTGCCGGATTTGTCGAACGAGCCGGGCGCAGGCGGGGCGATCGTCCCGACGCCGACCCTCGACCCGTTGCCGCGCCGCATCGCCGACTTCGCGACGCTGGGCGACGCGCTCGACTATGCGGCGCGCGGCGGTCGGGGGCTCAACTTCTTCGATGCCCGCGCCGCGCTCGTCCGCGCCTATCCGTTCGCCGACCTCAAGCGTGACGCCTGCGCCGACGCCGCCCGGCTAATCGCTGCGGGGGCCAAACCCGGCGACCGCGTCGCGCTGATCGCCGAAACCTCGGCCGACTTCGTCCGGCTGTTCTTCGGCGCGATCTACGCGGGCGCGCTGCCAACGCCGCTGCCGCTGCCGACCTCCTTCGGCGGGCGCGACGCGTATGTCGAACAGATCCGGACGCAGCTGACGAGCTGCGACCCGCTGCTCGTGCTGTCGCCGCCGGGGCTGTTCGCGCTCGTCGCCGAGGCTGCCGCGCCGCTCGCGGGGTGCACCGCGCACGACTGGAGCGCGTTCCACGACCTCCCCGCGCCCGCCGTCGACCTGCCGGTCGCGACCCCCGACGACATCGCCTATCTGCAATATTCGAGCGGCAGCACGCGCTTCCCGCACGGTGTCGCGGTGACGCATCGCGCGCTGCTCGCCAACCTCGCGGGGCACGCGACGTGCACCAAGGTCATCGACACCGACCGGATCGTGTCGTGGCTGCCGTTCTACCACGACATGGGGCTCGTCGGCTGCCTGTTGTCGCCGCTCGCGAGCCAGATGTCGGCGGACTATATCGCGACCGAGGATTTCGCCCGCCGCCCGTTGTCGTGGCTGACGCTCGTCAGCCGCAACGAAGGCACGACCCTGTCCTACTCGCCGACCTTCGGCTACGACATCTGCGCGCGGCGGATCAGCTCGTCGATCGACGTCCGCGAACGCTTCGACCTGTCGCGCTGGCGCGTCGCGGGCAACGGGGCCGACATGATCCGGCCCGAGGTGATGCAGCATTTCGTCGACGTGTTCGACACCGCCGGCTTCCGCGCCGACGCCTTCCTGCCGAGCTATGGTCTGGCGGAAGCCACCCTCGCGGTGAGCATGATGCCCGTCGGCGAGGGGATCGTCACCGATCTCGTCGACGAGCGCGTGCTCGCGGGCGAGGGCTATGCCGGGGTCTGCGCCGACGTTGCGACGCTGCGCCCGACGCGGTACCGCGCGATCGTCAACTGCGGGCGCGCGCTGCCCGGACTGACGATCGAAATCCGCGACGCCGATGGCGCGGTGCTCGCCGACCGCCACATCGGGCGGCTGTTCGTCGCGGGCGAAGGTGTGATGGCGGGCTATTTCCGCGACGACGCGGCGACGGCGGCGTGCCTGTCCAACGGCTGGCTCGACACCGGCGACATGGGATATCTGGCCGACGGCTATGTCTACATCGTCGGACGCGCCAAGGACATGATCATCATCAACGGCAAGAACCACTGGCCACAGGATATCGAGTGGGCGATCGAGCAGCTGCCCGGGTTCAAGGCGGGTGACATCGCGGCGTTCGCGATCACCACGCCGGGCGGCGAGGAGGCCCCCGCCGTCCTCGTCCAGTGCCGCACGTCGTGCG
>JBBSFF010000386.1:0-2080 GCA_038238995.1 Sphingomonadales bacterium | reverse complement strand
TTCCTGATGCCGTTCTGCATCCTCGCCTCGTGGACCAGCATCCAGAAACGCGTTCCCGAATATATGGCGGCGTTTCTGTTGATGGAAACGCTGATGCTCGGCGTCTTCGCCAGCCTCGACCTGTTCCTGTTCTACGTCTTCTTCGAAGGCGGGTTGATCCCGATGTACCTGATCATCGGCATCTGGGGCGGCGCGCGGCGGATCTACGCGAGTTACAAATTCTTCCTCTACACACTGCTCGGCAGCGTCCTAATGCTGCTCGCGATGATCTACATGGTCAGCGTCGCGCACACGACCGACATCCCGAAGCTGATGGTGTTCGACTTCGCGCCCGCCGTGCAGACGTGGCTGTGGCTCGCCTTCTTCGCGTCTTTCGCAGTCAAGATGCCGATGTGGCCGGTCCACACGTGGCTGCCCGACGCGCACGTCGAGGCGCCGACGGCGGGGTCGGTGATTCTTGCGGGGGTCCTGCTCAAGATGGGCGGCTACGGCTTCGTTCGCTTCTCGCTGCCGATGTTCCCCGATGCGAGCGTCGAGCTGACCTGGCTCGTCGCGGTGCTGTCGGTCGTCGCGGTGATCTACACCAGCCTCGTCGCGCTCGTGCAGTCGGACATGAAGAAGCTGATCGCCTATTCGTCGATCGCACACATGGCGTTCGTCACCGCCGGGCTGTTCGTCTTCAACACGCAGGGGCTCGAAGGGTCGCTGATCATGATGCTCAGCCACGGTCTGGTTTCGGGGGCGCTGTTCCTGTCCGTCGGCGTGATTTACGACCGGCTCCACACCCGCGAGATATCGCGCTACGGGGGGCTGGCGAACACGATGCCGCGCTATGCATTGTTCTTCATGCTGTTCACGATGGCGTCGGTCGGCCTGCCTGCGACGAGCGGCTTCGTTGCTGAATTCCTCGTCCTGCTCGGGACCTTCGCCGCGTCGACGTGGCTCGCGCTCGGCATGACGACCGGCATCATTTTCGGCGCGGCGTACATGCTCTACCTCTATTGCCGGGTAATCTTCGGGACGCAGGATAATCCGAAGGTGCTGGCGATGACCGACCTCCACCCGCGCGAGATCGTCACGCTCCTGCCGATCGCGCTCGCGGTGCTGTGGATGGGGATCTACCCGACCAGCTTCCTGACCCCGCTCCATGCGCCGGTGGCAAACCTGCTCGTGCGTCTCCACCACGCCGCGCCGCCGGTGCAGAAGGTCTTGCCCGCTGCGACGGCGGTGAAGGCCAAGTGATGCAGACCCTTCAGCAATCGGTCCACCTCGCGTCGGTCGAGACGATCCTCGCGGCGGGCGCGCTGTTCATGCTGATGCTCGGAGTGTTTCGCGGCGACCGCAGCCTCGTTCCGCTCACATGGGGGTCGGTCGCGATCGTTGCGCTCGCCGCCGTCCACCTCCCGATCGTTCCGGCAGCGGGCGCGACCGCGTTTGGCGGGCTGTACATCGGCGACGCGTTCTCGACCTTCCTGAAGGTGCTGATCCTCGTCGCGACTTCGGTGTCGATGGTCCTCGCGCTGCCATATCTCAAGCAGTCGGCGACCGCGCGGTTCGAATATCCGGTGCTGCTGCTGCTCTCGGCGCTCGGCATGTGCATGATGGTCAGCGCGAACGACCTGCTGACGCTTTACGTCGGGCTCGAACTGCAGAGCTTGGCAGCCTATGTCCTCGCCGCGTTCCACCGCAACGAGGCGAAGTCGAGCGAGGCGGGGCTCAAATATTTCGTCCTCGGCGCGCTCGCGAGCGGCATCCTGCTGTACGGCATCAGCCTTGTCTACGGCTTCACCGGCACCACGAGCTTCACCGCGCTCCACGCCGTCGTGCGCGGGCACGGTGCGGGCGACATCGGCGTGCTGTTCGGGCTGGTGTTCATCCTCAGCGGCATCGCGTTCAAGATCGCCGCGGTGCCGTTCCACATGTGGACCCCCGACGTCTACGAAGGCGCGCCGACCCCGGTCGCAGCGTTCTTCGCGTCGGCGCCAAAGGCGGCGGCGATGGGGCTGCTGCTCCGCGTCGCAATCGATGCGTTCGGGGGGATGACGTTCGACTGGCGGCAGATCGTGACATTCGTGTCGAT
>JBBSFF010000385.1:0-2083 GCA_038238995.1 Sphingomonadales bacterium | reverse complement strand
TTAACCTCGAGGACATCAAGGCCCCCGAGTGCTTCATCATCGAGACGACGCTCAAGGAGCGGATGAACATTCCGGTGTTCCACGACGACCAGCACGGCACCGCGATCATCGCCGCCGCCGGGCTGATCAACGCGCTCCATCTGACCGGGCGCCAGCCGCAAGATATCAAGATGGTCGTCAACGGCGCGGGCGCGAGCGCGATCGCCTGCACCGAGCTGATCAAGCTGCTGGGCGTCCGCAACGTCATCATGTGCGACACCAAGGGCGTGATCTTCCAGGGCCGCACCGAAGGGATGAACCAGTGGAAGTCGGCGCACGCCGCCGTCACCGACGCACGGACGCTGACGCAAGCGATGGTCGGGGCCGACCTTGCCCTCGGCCTCAGCCAGAAGGGCGCGTTCAGCCGCGAAATGGTCGCGTCGATGGCGGCGAACCCGATCATCTTCGCGATGGCCAACCCCGACCCCGAGATCACCCCCGAGGAGGTTGCTGCGGTCCGCAGCGATGCGATCGTCGCCACCGGGCGGTCGGATTATCCGAACCAGGTCAACAATGTCCTGTGCTTCCCGTACTTGTTCCGGGGGGCGCTCGACGTGCGGGCGACGTCGATCAACGAGGCGATGAAGCTCGCCGCCGCGCACGCGCTCGCCGACCTCGCGCGAGAACAGGTGCCCGACGAGGTCGCCGCCGCCTACGGTGGCAAGGCGCGCACCTTCGGCCCCGATTACATCATCCCCGCGCCGTTCGACCCCCGCCTGATCGAGAACATCCCGGTCGCGGTGGCGAAGGCGGCGATGGCGAGCGGGATCGCCAAGAAGCCGTTTTTCGACGAGGCCGCCTACCGCCTCGAACTGCGCAGCCGCCTCAACCCGACCAATGCGGTGCTGGCCGGCAGCTTCGAGGCGGCGCGCGCGCATCCCCGCCGCGTCGTCTTCGCCGAAGGCGAGCAGGAGGTCGTGCTCCGTGCCGCGGTCAGCTTCCGCACCAACGGCTACGGCACGCCCGTTCTGATCGGGCGCGAGGAACCGGTTCGCGCCGGGCTGACGCGGATTGGCGCTGATCCCGACACCTTCGAAATCCAGAACAGCGCGAATTCGCCGCTCGTTCCGCGGATGGTCGAACTGCTCTATGCGCGCCAGCAACGGCGCGGGCACCTGCTTCGCGACGTCCAGCGGATGGTCAACCACGAACGCAACATCTTCGGCGCGCTGATGCTGGCGATGGGCGAGGCGGACGCGATGGTCACGGGCGTCACCCGCAACTTCGCCGAGACGTTCCGTCAGCTCCGCTTCGTCTTAGACCCTGCCGAAGGGCACACGCCGTTCGGCGTCCACATGTACGTCGGGCGGTCGGACACGATCTTCATCGCCGATACGACTGTCCACGAACGCCCGACCGCCGAGCAGCTTGCCGACATCGCCGAACAGACCGCCGCCGTCGCCCGGCGGCTGGGGCAGGAGCCGCGCGTCGCGTTCCTCAGCTATTCGAACTTCGGCAACCCGCCGGGCGAGTTTCTCAAGCATACCCGCGACGCGATCCGGCTGCTCGATGCGCGGCAGGTCGGTTTCCAGTACGAGGGCGAGATGTCGCCCGACGTCGCCTTGAACCCGCGGATGGCGAGCCGCTATCCGTTCTCGCGCCTGTCCGAGCCGGCGAACATCCTGATCATGCCGGGGCTGCAGTCGGCCAACATCTCGGCCAAGCTGCTCAAAGAGTTGGGCGACGGGCGGATGATCGGGCCGCTGCTGGTCGGCCTCGGCGCGCCGGTGCAGATCGCGCCGATGACGAGCGGGGCGAGCGAGATCGTGACGATGGCGGTGCTCGCCGCGTCCGGCGTCGTTCGGTGACCCCTGCCGCCGCGACCCCGCTGACGCCGCCGATCCTTCTGATCCACGGCATGTGGTCGACGCCGGCGACGTTCGACGCGTTGCGCGCACGGCTCGAGGCGGCCGGCTATACCACCCACGCCCCCGTGCTGCCGTTCCACGACGCCGATCCCGCGCTGCCGCCGGCTCCCGAACTCGGGACGCTTTCGCTCGAAACGTACCTCGCCTTCCTCGCCGCCGAGATCGCCAAGCTGCCC
>JBBSFF010000384.1:0-2104 GCA_038238995.1 Sphingomonadales bacterium | reverse complement strand
GTGCTGTGGCGGCGAACCAAGCTCGGCCTCCACCTCGACGCCGCCGCCAAGGCCCGGGTCGCCGCGTGGTTCGGCGAAAGCCTCCCGGCCGACGACGGCATCGAGGCACCGACGCACCGCTTCGCCGTTCCGGGACTCGGCTGACGCGATGCCGCCGCGCGATCCGTCGGCGCGCCCGCACGGCGATCCGTCGGCGCGCCCGCGCGTCGTGGCGCACGAGCGCTTCGCCGCCGACCGCGATGCGTTCGCCGGGCTGGCGCTCGCCGCGCGGTTCGAACGGATCCACGCGACCAATCTGTGGGGCGCGACCGGGACCCGGTCGGGGCTCGGCTCGGTCGCGGCGGCGACGTCGGCCGTCCGCACCGCGCTGCCGGCTCTGCTGACGCGGCTCGGCGTCGGGTCGCTGCTCGACGCGCCGTGCGGCGACGCGGGCTGGATCGACAGCGTGCCGCCCGCGATCGGCTATATCGGGATCGACATCGTGCCCGCGATCGTGGCCGCCACGCGAACCCGTTTCCCGCACGGCGACTACCGCCTTGGCGACATCACCCGGGGCGACCTGCCGCGCGCCGACGGGGTCCTGTGCCGCGACTGCCTCGTCCATCTGTCGTTCGCCAACATCGCGCGCGCGGTTGCCAACTTCCGCGCGTCGGGAGCGAGGTGGCTGCTGACGACGACCTTTCCCGATCTTGGCGTCAACCGCGACTGCGACGACGGCGACTGGCGCGGCCTCAACTTCGAGCTGCCGCCGTTCGGCTGGGGTCCGCCGGTCGCGAGCATCGAAGAACGCTGCGACGAAGCCGACGGCGGCTGGGCGGACAAGACGCTCGGCGTGTGGCGGTTCGATACGATCAGCTAGGCCGCGAGGCACCGCGCGAACACGTCGGCGTCGACGTTGCCGCCCGACAGCACGACGATCGCGGTCTTGCCCGTCAGATCGATCCGCCCGGTCAACGCCGCCGCAAGCGCGACCGCGCCGCCGGGTTCGACGACGAGCTTGAGCGTGCGGAACGCGAAGCCGGCCGCGCGCGCAGCCTCGGCGTCGGTCACCGCGACGCCGGTCGCCCCGTGTGCGCGCAGGATGCCGAAGGTCAGCGGGGCCATCACCAGCGTCTGCAGCGCGTCGCAAATCGTCGGCCCGGCCGCGTCGACGCCGACGATCGCGCCGCCGGCGAGGCTGCGGACGACATCGTCGTACCCCAACGGCTCGACCACGACGACCGGCAGCCCCGAGCCGATCGCGAAGCCGCTCGCGAGCCCGCCACCGCCGCAACAGACCACCGCGAGGTCGGCGCTGACTCCCATCGCCGCGAGATCCTCGACCGCCTCGAGCCCCGCCGTCCCCTGCCCCGCGACGATGAACGGGTCGTCGAACGGCGGCACGATCGTTGCCCCGCTATCGCCGACGAGGCGCGCGGCGATCGCGGCGCGGTCCTCGGTATAGCGGTCGTAGCGGACGACCCGCGCCCCATCGGCCTCGGTCGCCGACACCTTGTTCGCCGGGGCGTCCAGCGGCATGATGATCGTCGCGCTGATCCCGAGCAGCTTCGCCGCGAGCGCGACCCCCTGCGCGTGGTTGCCACTCGAAAACGCGACGACGCCGCGCGCGCGTTCGTCCGGGGTCAACGCCGCGAGCCGGTTGTACGCGCCGCGAAGCTTGAACGACCCGGTGCGCTGCAGACATTCGGGTTTGAGCCACACCTTGCCGCCAGTCGCGGCGTCGAGCGCGTCCGAGCGCAGCAGCGGCGTCCGCACCGTGATGCCGTCCAAGCGAACCGCGGCGGTTCGCACATCGTCGAAAGAAACCATTGAAAAAGCGTCCCTTTTAGGGTTGGCCTAAGCCGTTGATCGGCCAAGTGAATACACCGAAAATCACTGTCACAAAAAACCGCTTTACACGAACCACCGGCGACCCTAGATACCGCTCCGCTGCCCCATGGGACTTCCACCGCAAGGCAGTTTCGGTGCTACCCGCTTGTAGCGAACTGACTCCCGGAGGTCCCTTGAATTGCATAAGCCCAGCAACGCGCTGGGGGTAGCCCGCGACCGTCGTCCGTCGCAGCCCGTTACCCTCGTCCGCCCGCACGCCGCCACCCGCGCCGCC
>JBBSFF010000383.1:0-2111 GCA_038238995.1 Sphingomonadales bacterium | reverse complement strand
CAGCGGGCGCAGGTACGGATCGACCTTGTCCTTCATGTCGCCGGGCAGGAAGCCGAGGCGCTCGCCCGCCTCGACCGCTGGGCGCGACAGAATCAATCGGTCGACCGACCCGGCAACGAGTTGGCTGACCGCCTGCGCGACCGCGAGATACGTCTTGCCGGTTCCCGCCGGCCCGAGCGCGAAGATGACGTCATCGCGGCCCAGCGCCTCGATATATTTGACCTGCGTCGGCGAGCGCGGGACGATCGTCTTGCGCCGCGTGCGGATGACGACCGCCGGGTTCGGGCCGCCGTCGTCGGCGAGCGTCAGCCCCGACAGCGTCGGCTCGGCGCTCATCAGCACCGCCGCCTCGACGTCGCCGACATCGACGCCGTGCCCCTGCGTCAACCGATTATACAGCGTTATCAGGATGTCGCGGGCGCGCGCGGCGCTGTCGGCCTCGCCCTCGATCGACACCTTGTTGCCGCGCGCCGCGATGTACACGCCGAGGCGGTTTTCGAGGACGATCAGGTTCTGGTCGTACTGGCCGAACAGCGGCCCGAGCAGCTGCGGCCGGTCGTATTCGAGTTCCAGCCGGACCCGGTCGCTCGCGCCGGTCACCGGCGATCCCGGACGCTGCGGGCGCTGCCCGCCGCCGCCCGAACGCGTTCCCCCACCCGAATTGCTCCGGGGCGCTGGCTTCTTCGGCACTAGGCGGCGGCTCGGGTCAGGATCACGGGGGCTCCTTCGAGGCTGTTGGGCTGGGCGTCGATCAGGTCGACGGTGACGATATCCCCGATTTTCGCGCTTGGCGAGACGACGAAGACCGATTGCAGCCACGGCGATTTGCCGATCAGTTGACCGGGGCGGCGGCCGGGCCGTTCGAGCAGGACATCGCAACGTTTTCCGACGCTTGCGCGGTTGAAGGCGAGCGCCTCCGCGCCGATCGTCGCCTGTAGTTCGGCGAGGCGCGCGTCCTTGACGGCCTCGGGGACCTGTTCCGCCAGCGTCGCGGCGGGGGTGCCGGGGCGGGGTGAGTATTTGAAGCTGTATGCCTGCGCGTAGCCGACCTCGCGGACGAGGCTCAGCGTATCGCCGAAATCTTCGTCGGTTTCGCCTGGGAAGCCAACGATGAAGTCGCCCGACAAGGCGATATCGGGGCGGGCGGAACGCAGCTTTTCGAGGATCGCGAGGTAGCTCGACCGGGAATGGGCGCGGTTCATCGCCCTGAGCAGTCGGTCGGAGCCCGATTGCACCGGCAGATGCAAATACGGCATCAATTTAGGGAGTTGCGCGTGGGCGGCGATCAGCTCATCGGTCATGTCGCGCGGATGCGAGGTCGTGTAACGGAGCCGCACCAGTCCGCGCACAGCGGCGATCCGATGCAGCAACATCGCGAACGACGTTCCGCCCTCCGGTCCTGAGCGGTACGCATTGACGTTCTGCCCGAGCAGCGTGATTTCCTTCGCCCCGCCTGCGACGAGCGCCTCGGCCTCGGCGACGAGCGCGTCGGCGGGGCGCGACAGTTCGGCCCCGCGCGTGTACGGGACGACGCAGAAGGTGCAGAATTTGTCGCACCCCTCCTGCACCGTCAGGAACGCTGACGCGAGCACGACGGCGCGGCGCGGCGGCAGGACCGCGAACTTCGACTCGACCGGCATGTCGGTGTCGACCGCCCCGCCCGCCTGCTGCTCCGCCCGCAGCATCGCCGGCAGCCGGTGGTACGCGTTCGGCCCGACGACGACGTCGACGGCGGGGGCTCGGCGGACGATCTCCGCGCCTTCGGCCTGCGCGACGCACCCCGCGACGACGACCACCGGCTTGACGCCCGACGGTCGCCGCGACGCCTTCAGCCGCCCGATGTCCGAATAGACCTTTTCCGCCGCTTTCTCGCGAATGTGGCAGGTGTTGAGCACGACGATATCGGCGGCGTTGGCATCGCGCGCGGCGGCATAGCCCTCGGCCTCGAGCAGCTCGCCGATCCGTTCGGAGTCGTAGACGTTCATCTGGCAGCCGAACGTCTTGACGAAATAGCTCTGGGTCACGGGGCCTCGCGGGGAATCGTTTGTGACCATATCGCGCCCGTGCCCGCACGTCACGTCGTGCGGGCGTTGACTCGGGCGGGTGCTCTT
>JBBSFF010000382.1:0-2130 GCA_038238995.1 Sphingomonadales bacterium | reverse complement strand
TTCGCCGCCGCGCGGCACGATCAGGGCTTGATGGCGCGGATTGCCCCTGTTGTCAGGTTGAGTTCGACCAGCCGGTCCCCGGCCACCTTCGGAAAGCGCTTTTCAGTCCCGTCGGGCATCTTGACCAACAGGTCGGCCTGATGCCGCTTGCCCAGACCGAAATGCGCGCGCAGCGCGTCGCCCGACTTGTACGAATGATTGCTGAAAATATCACGCCGCCCCAGCATGACTTTACCATCCATCGCGAATACCTTCGTACCGACGAGCCGGGCGTCGGTAATACCGGTGAAACTGACGCTCAGCCAGCCGTTCGCGCGGGCACCGTTCGCGCCGGTGTTTCTGAAGACAAAGTCGTAGAACCGCTCCTTCGGGGTCGGCGGCAGACCAAAGCGCCCTTCCGGATACGAATGGCCCGGATCGGTGAAGAAGACGATGTCGACCAATCCGTCGCCATCGAGGTCCCCGGCCTCCATGCTGATCGAGTTGACGTCGATGCCCGACACCTGAGGCTTGATCAGCTCGAACGTTCCATCGCCTTTATTGAGCAAAAGGACGTTGCGCAGGTCGTTCCACGACCCGTCCAGCTCATGGCGATCGGCCACCATGATGTCGACGAAGCCATCGTTATTAAAATCCTCGAGAACGGTATCGGCCCCATAGAACGTATAGTCGAGGCGCGAGTAATCTTTGCAAATCGTGTAATTCGGCGCGAATTCGGGACATTTATTATGGATCACGCCGTCCTTGACGTCGAGATTGACCCCGAAGAACTTCGACCATTCGCGATATGTCCAGTTGATCGGATCGAGCCCGGCCTCCTTGGTCGCGGCGCGGAACTTCATCTCGCCGAGGTTGTGCCAGAATTTGATCGCCGACCGATCGGTCTTGACCGACCAGTCGAGATCGGTCGGGCCGACCGCCACCACGTCGAGCAACCCGTCGTTATCGAAATCGGCGGTGTTGACGTACGGCAGGCTGATCGCCTTGCCCTGCGCCTCGTAGACCTTGGTCCTCGGATTCCACAGCGAGTGCGCCGATTCAGCGAGCCCATTGTCCTTGACCCGCTCGAAGCGAAACTTGCCTTCTTCCTTCAGCATGTTCTTCCAGACGAACACGCCGGTATAATATTCACCCGATGCACACGGGTCGGTCTGCTTCGCCATATTCATGTCGATGTGGTACGATTGGATGAGATCGAGATCGCCGTCGTTGTCGAGATCACGAAGGGTGATGCCGGGGCTCGCTCGATCGACTTCCGGATTGCAGGTGAATTCGCCCGGGAAGTCAGGGATCAACGACGTTCCACTGATATCCTCGAACCGGCCATCTTCGAACTTGCCGGTCTTTGCAGGTCGATAAAGATAGAAGCGCTGGCGAGGGAGCCCCAGACGCTGGGTGTTGCCGATGTTGTCCGCAGCAAGGGCAATGTCGAGCCAGCCGTCGCCATCGACGTCGGCGATCGAGCTTTGGCGGTTATACGCCTGGTCGTTGGTCACCCCCATCTTCGGGGCAACATCGCGGAATTTATCCCAGGCACCTTGGCTGATGAGGAGATTATTGCCGCCCGACGATCCGTGTACCGGCCCACGGTTGCGCGACAGGAAGATGTCGAGGAAGCCATCGCCGTTGAAATCGACCAGATTGGCGATCTGCATCTTGGTCCCCAGCGCATCGGCGGTGAAACCGCTGTCGACGATCGTCAGGGGATGATTTTCGAACTTCCAGCAACCCTGGTTGAGGAAGAGGTTGAGGATGCCACCCTTGGCCCGGTCGGCGCGTGGCTTGCCATCGTTGACGATCAAGATGTCTATCTTGCCGTCCCCGTTCATGTCGGCGAGAACGCCGCTGTCCGATCCGTCGGCAAGGTCGGTAATGCCGGGAACGACAACGCGCTCGAACATCGCCGAGCCTTTGACATCTCGCTTGACGTTGTTGGCGGCGGCGGCTCGCGGGGGCGCGGGGCAGGTCGCGGCACGCAACGCTGGCGTCAGGAGCAGTCCGACCACCGCGAGGGCGATCGACAAATGTCTGGCTATCACGGATATCTCCTGCGGATCGCGCTTACGGCTTGAACTTGTAGGTGCGGCCATCGAAGACATATTCTTCATACCGGCCGGTCCATAACGGATC
>JBBSFF010000381.1:0-2151 GCA_038238995.1 Sphingomonadales bacterium | reverse complement strand
TCCGGGGGTCGAACTTAGGCCGTGACCGGCGACCGCGCGCGACGCTAGTAAGACGCTTATGTGGCAACTCCATCAATTCGTTCTCTGCCCGTTTTCGCGCAAGGTCCGCTTTCAGTGCGCCGAGAAGGGCGTCGCGGTCGAACTCGTCGTCGAACTGCCGTGGGACCGACGCGACGGCTTCATGGAGCTTAACCCCGCCGGGCAGACCCCGGTACTCCGCGACGGCGCGGTGGTGCTCGCCGATTCGGGCGCGATCGGCGAGTATCTCGAGGAGACGGTCGCGCGGTCGCCGCTGCTCGGTTCCGGGGCGACCGAGCGTGCCGAGACGCGCCGGATGGTCGCATGGTTCGAAGGCAAGTTCTACGCCGAGGTCGTCGTGCCGCTGCTCGGCGAGCGGATGTTCAAGCGCGTCTTCGACCGGACCGCGCCCGACGCGCGGGTCATCCGCGAGGCGGCGAAGGCGGCGGAGGCGCAGCTCGACTATCTCGACTTCGTCCTCGACCACCGTCGCTGGCTGTCAGGCCCGGCATTCGGCCTCGCCGACATCGCGGCGGCGGCGCAAGTATCGGTCGCCGATTATCTCGCCGGGATCGACTGGGACGGCCACGATGCGGCGCGGCAGTGGTATTCGGCGATCAAGTCGCGCCCGACCTTTCGCCCCCTGCTCGGCGAACGGATGGAGGGGCTGCCGCCGCCGGCGCATTATGACAAGCTGGACTGGTGAGCGCCTGATCCTCCCCGAAACGGGGGAGGGGGACCATCGCGCTTCAGCGATGGTGGAGGGGCGGTGGAGCGGGCTCGTGCTGTGAGTAGGTTCGACCGCGCCTCTACCATGCAAGAGCATGGTCCCCCTCCCCGTTCCGGGGAGGACCTTACCGCCCGCCTGGCCGCCGCCGCCCACGCCCGCGGCTTCGCCGCGATCGGCATCGCCGCCGCCGCCGCCGCGCCCCTCGCGAGCCAACGCCTCCGCGACTGGCTCGCCGACGGACGCCACGGCGACATGATCTGGATGGCCGACACCGCCGACCGCCGCGCGTCGCCGTCCGCGCTGTGGCCCGAGGTCCGCTCGGTGATCATGCTCGGGACGAGCTATGGCCCGGCGCTCGACCCGCTGCGGTTGACGGACGATCCCGGCAGCGCGGCGATCTCGGTCTATGCACTGGGCGGCGACTACCACGACAGCGTCAAGCGGCGGTTGAAGGCGCTTGGGCACTGGCTCGCAGCGGCGGCCCCGGCCCCGCTCAAGGTGTTCGTCGACACCGCGCCGGTAATGGAGAAGCCGCTGGCCGAGGCGGCCGGGCTCGGCTGGCAGGGCAAGCACACCAACCTCGTCAGCCGCGACCACGGCTCGTGGCTGTTCCTCGGGGCGATCTACACGACCCTCGATCTCGCGCCGTTCGCACCGGGGCGCGACCTTTGCGGCAGCTGCGACGCGTGCCAGCGCGCGTGCCCCACCGACGCCTTCCCTGCGCCGTACCAACTCGATGCGCGGCGGTGCATCTCGTACCTGACCATCGAACACAAGGGGCCGATCCCAGTCGAGTTCCGGGCGGCGATCGGCAACCGCATCTACGGCTGTGATGACTGCCTGAGCGTCTGTCCGTGGAACAAGTTCGCCGCCGCCGCGCACGATATGGCGTTCGCCCCGCGCGCCGAGTTGGTCAGGCCCGCGATCGCCGACCTCCTCGCGCTCGACGACGCAGGTTTCCGCGCGATCTTTTCCGGGTCGCCTGTCAAACGTATCGGTCGCGACCGCTTCGTCCGCAACGTGTGCGTCGCGGCGGGGAACAGCGGCGACCCCGCGCTCCTCGCACCCCTCGGCCGCCTGCTCGACGACCCTGCCGCGGTTGTTCGCGGCGCGGCGATCTGGGCGTGGCTGCGGCTCGACGGCGGAGCTGATCCAGCGCGGGTGGCCGCAGAGACCGATCCGACGGTCGCGGCCGAATGGATAAACTACCCGCTCCGACCGACCTAATACGGATTGCTCGGCCTCGGCGGCGGCGGCGCGGGCGTATTGAGCGTCTCATTGAGCCAGCGATCGTCGAGGCGAGGCTGGTCCTCGTCCCCCGGCGCGGGGTCGCGACGCCGTGGCTGGAGGTCGACCTCCCCATTATTGTCGGTCGAGACCCCCGGCGCGGCGCTGTCGGGGAC
>JBBSFF010000380.1:0-2157 GCA_038238995.1 Sphingomonadales bacterium | reverse complement strand
GGCCTCTGGATCGACGACTTGCAGGCGTCAGTGGCCTGGCTCACGTCGCGGGGCGTCCGCTTCGCTCCCGGCGGCATCCGCAAGGGCGCGGCGGGCTACGACGTGTGCTTCCTGCATCCGAAGGCGAACGACGAATTTCCGATCGCTGGCGAGGGCGTGCTGATCGAGCTGGTGCAGGCGCCGCCCGAGGTCATCGCAGCCCTTTCGGCATCTCGAAAATGACGATCCACACCATCCTGAAGATGGGCGATGCGCGCCTGCTGCGCGTCGCCCAGCCGGTCGAGCGCTTCGGCACGGCGGAGTTGCGCGTGCTCGTCTCCGACATGTTCGAGACGATGCGATCGGTGAGCGGCGCCGGTCTCGCGGCGCCGCAGATCGGCGTCGGGTTGGCGCTCGTCATCTTCGGCGTCAGGAACAACGACCGCTATCCCGACGCGCCGGCGGTGCCCGAGACGGTGCTGCTCAACCCGAGCATCGAGCCGATCGGCAGTGCCGAGGAGGAGGGCTGGGAAGGATGTCTGTCGGTGCCGGGGATGCGCGGTGTCGTGCCGCGCTTCGCCCGCGTTGTCTACCGCGGCTTCGACCTCGATGGCATGCCGATCGAGCGCGAGGCCGAGGGCTTTCACGCGCGCGTCGTGCAGCACGAGTGCGACCACCTGATCGGCACGCTTTACCCGATGCGCATCCGTGACTTCAGCCGCTTCGGCTTTACGAGCGTTCTTTTTCCCGATATGGCGCCGGACAGCGACGACTAATCGGGCACTGCCTTTGCCGTACCGGCAGGGCTCGGGTCATATGTAAAGGAACGTGTCGCCCCCCGACGCGGTCGGCGGGCAGTCGAAGCGAAACGTTGAATCGTCATGCACGGCGCTCCCGTCGTTTCCGGCGGGCGTGCGGCGGCACCCATGGAGCTCACAAGATGAACCGAACCGATCTCTTCGTGACACCGCGCGGCGGGTCCCGCCTCATCTTCGTCGTGCTCGCCGCATTGCTATGCTTCGGCGTCGCCCTGCACGCCCGGGCGCAGGCCGCCGACGTCGATCCGCCCGACCGGGTGGCGCGGCTAAGCGAAGTGAACGGTCAGGTGTGGCTGTTCGCACCGGAAACGAACGAATGGGTCGGCGTCGGCCGTAACCGTCCGTTGACGACCGGCGACCGGATCGCCACCGACAACGGCGCGCGAGCCGAGATCACGCTCGGCTCGACGACGCTGCGCCTCGACGCCGCGACCGAGCTCGAGATCGTGCAGCTCGACGACAGCCGCTATCTCGTGCACCTGCACGCGGGCAGCGTCGCGGCGCGCCTGCGCAACGCGCAGTCGGTGGCCGAGTTCGCGCTCGAGACCGACGAAGGTCGCTTTCGCGCGCAGACCGTCGGTCGCTATCGCTTCGACCATTTCGAGCAGGCGAGTGATCTCACGGTCTACAACGGCCAGGCCATCTTCGAGGGTCGCAACAGCGCCTTGCCCCTGACGACCGGGCAGCACGCGCAGTTCTGGCTGGACGCCGGCGCTGCACCGCAATACAACATGGTCGAGCCGGCCCGCGACACCTTCACGTCGTGGAACGACGAGCGCGATCGCGCCATCGATCGTCCCGTCGCGGTGCGCTACGTCTCGCAGGAGATGACCGGTGCCGAGGACCTCGACCGCTACGGTGCGTGGCAGCAGACGCCGGAATACGGCCCGATCTGGACGCCGCGCTCCGTGCCGGTCGGCTGGGCGCCCTATAGCGCCGGCCACTGGGCCTGGGTGCGTCCATGGGGATGGACCTGGGTCGACGAAGCGCCGTGGGGCTTCGCGCCTTTCCACTATGGCCGCTGGGTCCATCACCACGACGTCTGGGGCTGGGCGCCCGGCACCTACGTCGCCCGCCCGGTCTACGCGCCGGCCCTGGTGGCGTGGATGGGCGGCCCGCGCGTCAGCGTGTCGATCAACATCGGTGGCGGGGGCGGCGCGCCGCTCGGCTGGGTCCCGCTCGCGCCGCGCGCGGTCTACGTGCCGAGCTACCGCACCAGCCCGAGATACGTCCGTGAGGTCAATATCACGCAGGTCACCAACATCACCAACATCACGACGATCGTCAACAACACCAACGGTGCCGCCGACCGGCGCGAGTTCGCGAACCGCAGGATCCCGAACGCCGTCACCGTGGTGCC
>JBBSFF010000379.1:0-2163 GCA_038238995.1 Sphingomonadales bacterium | reverse complement strand
GTTCGGCGCGGAGGTCGGACCGGTCGCCGACCGAGAAGCGCTTCGCCGGGTTGTCGACGAAGAACAGCCGCCCGCCCGCCTCCTGGCTATACATCGTCAGCGACCAGAACGCGCCGACAGGCAGGTGGCCGGGAATGTGGACGGTGTACGCCTTCGCCCCCGTCAACGGCGCGCCCGCCGTGTCCTTCGCCGCGCTCAGGTAGATCGCCTCGGTCTGCGGCAGCGCGCCGAGCCCGCCGAGCGCGACGCGCGCGCGGTTGGCGTCGTCGCTGTCGCCATACTGCCCGATGCCGGGGCCGGGATAGCTCCAGCCGTCGACGGTCGACCCCGTCGCGGCAAGCCCGCCCTTGATCTCGGCGCGGAGTGCGGGCAGCGCGGCGTCCCATCGCGCCAAAAGCTCGGGCGACAGCGGCGGCGCGGTCGCCGCGTTCTCCGCGGTGAGTGGCACGATGCCGAGCTCGGCGAAGGCGCGCGCCCGATCGGGCAGCGGACTGCGCCCAAGCGCTTCATTAACGACGGCAAGAAACGGCAGCGCGCTCGGCAAATCGGTCGGTACCGCCGTGGTCGGCACCGGCGCGACATGGTCGGCGGGGACCTCGAGCGTGAAGCCGCGGATCAGCCCGGTGGCGGCTGCGAGGTCGTCGGGGCCGTTGACCACCACGCGGACGATCAGCCACGCGTCGTTGGTCGGCGATCGCAGCACCGTCGTGTTGGCCGGCGCCGACCCCGTCCACCCCGGACCGGCGATCAGATAGCGCCCGCCCTTGCCCCCGGTGCGCGTGCCGAAAATCGCGACATTGTCGGTGAACAGGCTTAGCAGCGCGACGCTGTGGTACCGTTTGGGCAGTGCGGGGGCATCGAGCAAAACCGGGCCGCCGGCGAGGTCGAGCCACGCGTTCGAATACAGCGTATCGTTGTTCGGCGTCGTCACGTCGCGGCTCTGCGCGTCGGCGAGCGTCGTTCGCGCGTAAAGGTGGTTGACCCCGGGAGCGCCGAGGCTCTCGGCCTTGCTGACCTGACGGTATCGGCTGCGCATGATCTCGTACACCGGCAACGCATAGGCATAGGCGGCGCGCAGTTCCTCGATCCCCGCCGGGGCGATGGGCCCGGAGTCGGCCACGGCGACCGGTGGGGTGGCGACGGGTTTTGGTGCCGTCGGCCGGGCGGCGGACGCGGTCGCGGGCGGCTTCCCCTTCCGGGCGGTCACCGGCGCGGCGTGGGTCGAGGTGCCGAGCGCGCACGCCAGCAGCAGGGTGATCGCCTTGGCCGTCATCGTCATGTCCCCTCGGATGGTTGGTTTGGCTATGGCGGGGGGTGGCATGCGCGTCCAGCCCGGTGCACAATCGCGACCGCTTTGGGGAGAGAATCGATGTTGCCGACCACTGCTCGCGACACTGCGGAATGACCGCCTTCACCCAGATCCGCTACGCCGTCGCCGACGGCATCGCGACGATCACGCTCGACCGGCCCGACAAGCTCAACGCGTTTACCGCGACGATGATGGCCGAACTGATCGCCGCGTTCGACGCCGCCGATGCCGACGACGCGGTCCGCGCGGTGATCGTCACCGGGGAGGGCCGCGCGTTCTGCGCCGGGGCCGACCTCAGCGCGGGAGCGAAGACGTTCGACTACGACAATCGCCCCGACAATCCTCGCGGGGCGTCGCCCGTTCGCGCGGACGGCACGATCGACTACGCGCACGACGGGGTCCGCGACGGCGGCGGACGGGTGACGCTGCGCATCTTCGAATCGCTCAAGCCGGTGATCGCCGCGATCAACGGCCCGGCGGTCGGGATTGGCGCGACGATGCTGCTGGCGATGGACATCCGCATCGCCGCCGACACCGCGCGCTTCGGCTTTGTCTTCGCCCGGCGCGGGATCGTTCCGGAGGCGGCGTCGTCGTGGTTCCTGCCGCGGATCGTCGGCATCGCGCAGGCGCTCGAATGGTGCTTTTCGGGGCGCGTGTTCAACGCCGACGAGGCGCTCGCCGGGCGGTTGGTCAGCCGCGTCGTCCCCGCCGCCGACCTGATCGCCGAGGCGACGCGGATCGCGCGGGAGATCGCCGACAACACCGCGCCGGTGTCGATCGCGCTGACGCGGCAGATGATGTGGCGGATGCTCGGCGCGGCGTCGCCGATGGACGCGCACAAGATCGACAGCCGC
>JBBSFF010000378.1:0-2185 GCA_038238995.1 Sphingomonadales bacterium | reverse complement strand
GGGCATGCCGATGATCTGATAGTTGGCAGATTTCTTGCGGATATCCTCGTTCGCCGGGATCGAGATCAGCACCGGGATGCCGACCGCTTCGGCGAACGCCTGCGCTTCGCCCGAGCCGTCGTCTTTGTTGATCAGGATGCCGGCGACACCGACATTGCCGCCCATCTTGCGGAAATACTCGACCGCCTTGCAGACGTTGTTGGCGACGTAGAGCGACTGGAGGTCGTTCGACCCGACGACGATGACCTTCTGGCACATGTCGCGCGCGATCGGCAGGCCGAACCCGCCGCAGACGACGTCGCCAAGGAAGTCGAGCAGGACATAGTCGAAGCCCCAGTCGTGGAAGCCGAGCTTTTCGAGCAGTTCGAAGCCGTGGATGATCCCGCGCCCGCCGCAGCCGCGCCCGACCTCAGGCCCGCCCAGTTCCATCGCGAAAACGCCGTCGCGCATGAAGCAGACGTCCTCGATGCGGACCTCCTCGCCCGCGAGCTTCTTCTTCGCGCTGGTCTCGATGATCGTCGGGCACGACTTGCCGCCGAACAGCAGGCTGGTCGTGTCGGATTTGGGGTCGCAGCCGATGAGCAGGACGCGCTTGCCCTGCTGCGCGAGCATGTAGCTGAGGTTCGACAGCGCGAACGATTTGCCGCTGCCGCCCTTGCCGTAGATCGCGATGATCTGCGTTTCCTTGGTGACCTCGCCGGTGTGGACGGGATCGGGCTCGATCGCCGCTTCCTCGCGCAGCAGGTCGATGACGTCCAAACTCATGCGACGTCGCTCCAGTCGAGAACCATCTTGAGGCACGCGGCGTCACCGAAGGCGGTGACGTACGCATCGTTCGCCGCCGCGGCGGGAACGACGTGGGTGACGAGGCCGTCGAGCGACAGCGTGCCCGCGGCGATCAGCGCCTGGACCGCGACGAGATCGGCGGGCTTGAACTCGGCAGCGATGCGGATCGTCGCTTCGCGAATGAAGGCGGGCGGGAAGGCGAAATCGAGGCGGTCGTAGAACCCGGCGAGAACGACCTCCCCACCGCGCGCTAGCCGGCCGATCAGCGGGTCGAGCATGTCGGCGGCCCCGCTGACGTCGTAGATCGCGGCATAGTCCCGGCGGTCGTCGGCGGACGCGTCGGTCACGGCGTAGCCGATCGCTCCACCGGCGCGCGCCGGGTTTGTCTCCCACACGGTCGGTGCGCCGCCCAGCGCAGTGGCGATCCGCGCGAGCAGGCGACCGAGGACGCCGTGGCCGACGATGAGTTCTGCGGGCTTGCCGCCGGCAAGGGCGTGATATGCGGTCGCGGCGAGCGCGAGGAGCGCCGCCTGATTACCGAGCGCGGGGTCGACAGCAAGTGCCTTCGCCGCGGGCACGATCACCCGCCGCGCCGCGCCGCCGAACAGCCCGCGCGCGTCGGTATAGCAGTTGGCGCCGGGCACGAAGACGGTGTCGCCGATCCGGTCTTGCGCATCCGATCCCGCGGCAATCACCCGACCGACCGATTCGTAGCCGGGAACGAGCGGATACCCCATGCCGGGGAACGCCGGCATCGTGCCAGTATAGAGCAACCGCTCGGTGCCGGTCGAAATTCCGCTATGGTCAATCTCGACGACGACGTCGTGCGCCTCGACCGGGCGCAGCGTCAGGGCACGGAGCGTCAACCGCTCGGGTGCCTCCAATACCACTGCCATCGTCTGCATCGACCAACCTCATCGCGGCGGGATGATGCCCGGCTCGCCACCGCTGTCAGTCTAGCCTGACAGTCGGTAAGTGTCAGTCTAGGTTGACGGTCGAGCGTGTCAACAACGATTTATCGGTTGGCGGTAAGGACGCGGACGAGCATCGGGATCGCGGTGGCGCGCTCGCGAACCCGAACGAATCCAGCATCGTACAACATGGTACGAAGGACCGCCGCCGAACGGGGACGGCCCGACCCCATCGCCAGCAGGTACATGCCGAAATACGCATCGCCGATCGGCTCGGCTCCCGGGGTTTCCGCCATCGGCTCGGCGATCAGGATCGTGCCGCCGGGGGGCAGCGCCGTGTGTATTTTCGCGAGCAACGCGACGACGATTGCGTTGTCATGATCGTGGAGGACGCGGACGAGGCTTATGACGTCGGCTCCGGCGGGGAGCGGATCGTCGATGAAACTGCCGCCGACCGCGTCGATCCGCGGATCGGCCAACCGCGCCGC
>JBBSFF010000377.1:0-2214 GCA_038238995.1 Sphingomonadales bacterium | reverse complement strand
GTCAGACCGCCAGCCGCCCCTCGTGCAAGGTTACGACCCGGTCCATCCCCCGCGCCAGCGCGATATTGTGCGTCGCGACCAGCGCCGCCGAGCCGCGCGCGCGGACGAGCCGGATGAATTCCGCCAGCACCTTCGCCGCCGTCGCCTCGTCGAGGTTGCCGGTCGGTTCGTCGGCGAGGATCAGCACCGGCTCGTTCGCCAGCGCGCGGGCGACCGCGACGCGCTGCTGCTCGCCGCCCGACAGCTGCGCCGGGCGGTGGTCGAGCCGGTCGCCGAGGCCGAGGTCGGTCAGCAGCAGCTTCGCCCGGCTGTTCGCCGCCGCGCGCGACGATCCCCGAATGAGTTGCGGCAGGACAACGTTCTCGCTCGCCGAGAAGTCCGGCAGCAGGTGATGGAACTGGTAGACGAAGCCGAGTTTGTCGCGCCGCACCGTCGTCCGCTCGCTCGCGCTCAACCGCTCGACGCGCACCCCATCGATCGCGATCGACCCGTCGAAGCCGCCCTCGAGCAGCCCGACCGCCTGGAGCATCGTCGACTTGCCCGACCCCGACGGCCCGAGCAGCGCGACGATCTCGCCCGCCGCGACGCTGAGGTCGACGCCGCGCAGCACGTCGATCGTCACCCCGCCCTGCCGGAAACTCTTGCGGAGGTCGGTCACCTGCAGAACGTCACCCACCACGCGGGCTCTCGCGTCACTCATCCCCGCGCAAGAGCCCGCGTCACTCATAGCGCAGGACGGTGACCGGATCGGTGCTCGCCGCCTTCCACGCCGGGAACAGCGTCGCGAGGAAGCTCATCAGCAGCGTTAGCACGACGATGCCGACGACCTGCGCCGGGTCGGTCTTCGACGGCAGTTCGGTCAGGAAGCGGACGCTTGGGTCCCACAATTGCGCCCCGGTCAGCGCGGACACGCCCGCGACGATGTCGGCGCGCCACGCAAGCAGCGAAAAGCCGAGGATACAGCCGAGCACGATGCCCAAGCCCCCGATGAGCGTGCCAACCGTCATGAACACCCGCATCAACGCGATGCGGCTCGCGCCCATCGTCCGCAGGATCGCAATGTCGCGGGTCTTCGCGCGCACCAGCATGATCAGCGACGACAGGATGTTGAACACCGCGACGAGGATGATGATCGACAGCACCCAGAACATCACCGTCTTCTCCACGACGAGCGCTTCGAACAGCGAGGCGTTGGTGTCGCGCCACGACGCGATGACGCCCGACCGCGCGACGCGGGGCTTGATCGGCGCGAGAATCGCGTCGACCTTGTCGGGGTCGGTGGTGACGACCTCGATCATCCCGACCGCGTCACCCATGCGGAGCAGGACCTGCGCGTTCGCCATCGGCATGACGACGAACGCCTTGTCGTAATCGTAGATACCGACCTCAAAGATCGCGACGATCCGGTAGGCGACGATCCGCGGCACGCTGCCGAATGGCGTTACCGCCCCGTCGGGCGAAATCAGGCTGATCGTGTCGCCGACCTGCGCGCCCAGCGCTTCGGCGAGCCGCGCGCCGATGGCGACGGTGTTACTTCCGGGAACGAGCCCGGCGAGCGTGCCGTGCTTGACGTTGTTGGTGATGACCTTGGTTGCCATCAGGTCGGGGATCGTCATGCCGCGGACGAGCACGCCCTGCACCCGCCCGCCGAAACTCGCCATCAACGGCTGCTCGATCAGCGGCGTCGCGCGGGTGACGTCGGGGAGCTGGCGCAGTTCGGTCGACAGCGGCGCCCAGTCAGCGAGCTTGCCGCCATAGCCCTGGACGACGGCGTGGCCGTTCAGCCCGAGGATGCGGTCGAACAGCTCGGCGCGGAAGCCGTTCATCACCGACATCACCGCGATCAACGCCGCGACCCCCAGCGCGACCGCGATCAGCGAGATCGACGCGACGAGGAAGATGAACCCCTCCCCGCGCCCGGGCAGCAGGTAGCGCGCGGCAATCATCCGCTCGTAGCGGGTGATCACCCCTTCCAGCCGGCAAGCTCGGTGTCGAGCACGTCGATGATGTTGCCGAGCAGAAGGCTGACATCGAGCCGGTGGAGGCCCCAGCCGGGCGCCACGCCGTGTGCCAGCGCCGCGCCGAGCAGGTCGGAATGAGCCCCCGGCACGACCGTTACGCGCAGGACATTGCCGCGATCGTCGGCGACGCACTTACCCGTCAGCTGGCCGCGGAGTTCGATCCACGGCGGGGCGCGCGCCGCGGCGCGCGCAG
>JBBSFF010000376.1:0-2267 GCA_038238995.1 Sphingomonadales bacterium | reverse complement strand
TCGCGGATGTTGCACTGGAAGCGAATGCTCTGGCGCCCGGTGGCATCGAGATAGCAGACGATCGACGGCGCGGCGGCGGTGCCCGATCCGTTGAGCGCGATCGTATGGTTGGGAAACGAAGCCCCATCGATCTCGTAGACCCCGCCGGTCGACGGGTTGCCATTGGCCGGGTTTTGGTTAGCGATAACGTTGACCACGACCGCCGAGCTGGCGGCGCTGGTAATGGTCCGCGGGTCGACGCCAGTGGCGGTGACAACGCCGTCGCCGCGATAGCCGACGATGCTCGGCACGCCCGACCAGTCGTTGCTGGTGGTAATCAACCCGGCGTTAGACCAGTCCTGCGAAAAGGAGCCGCCGGCCAGGGCGAAGCGCGTCGTCGTCATTCAGTATCCCCTTGGCCCGGCTCGATTCGCACGGTTCTCCCCGGTGCTTAGCGACCGACGATGACGCTCGTGTGACGTTCGTGTGACGTGCAGTTCGGCGAAAAAGGCATCTCGCTGAAACCGCCGCCCGAATTGTAAGGCAGGGTTTACAACCGGGCTGGCAGCGACCGCGCCCGACGCAGGAGAAACACCCTTGGCACGATAGTTGCTTAATCTCGGTTAGCCTTTAGGAGAAATATTGTGAAGATCAGCTTGTTCGCCGCGGCCGCCCTGTTTTCTGCCGCGCCGCTCGCCGCCGCGACATTCGATAACGCGGCGAGCTTTACCACGGTCCAGGGGACCGGTGGGTTCAGCTACGGCAGCTTCGACGGCACGACCTTCACTGCATTCGATAGCAACACCAACTGCGTCATCGGCAACGTCACCTGTCTGCGCTCGTCGAGTGTCGCCCTGCCGTCGGCCTTCAAGGGCGACGGGTCGGCGGCGACGAGCGGCACCGTCATCCTCACGCCCGGCAAGGTGATCGTCCATCCGGGTCAGTCGACGTCGTCGGTGTATGTCGCATGGACCGCCTCGGGCGCGTATCACTATGATTACACGGCGGAGTTCACTCAGCAGGACACGGGTTCACAGAGCGTCGGCATCACCGAATTCTACACGCCGTTCGGCGGCACGACGCAGTTCTTCTCGCGCATCGTGCAGGACACCTCGTTGCCCGACTTCATCACCGGCTATTTCGTTGATGCCGCCGCTGGCGACACAATCGGCTATATCATCGACAAGGACGGCGACTATTCCCACGACTCGACCGGCGTCGCCTTCACGGTGACGGGCCAGGTTCCCGAGCCAGCGTCGTGGGCCCTTATGATCGTGGGTTTTGCGATGGTCGGGATCGCCGCCCGCCGCCGCGCCGTTATGGCCTGATCCATTTCGCGCCCGAATCGCCTGTCGGGCGGTCGCGGTGCGCCCGCTTCCGCCCTCCGGGTCGTGGGACGGGCGCATATCGCTTGCGCCTGCGGATCCTGGCCGGGGTCACCGTCAACGAAGATCAACTCTGACGTCCAGAAATGCGGGATCGTGCCGTTCGGGTAGAGATTGAACACGGTCGTCAGTGGCATTTGTCCGTCGTTCTCACTCTCCGACCGGTGGTCGCGCTTGAGGTTGCTTCCCGCCGCGGACGGCAACCGCAGGTGCGTCCAGCCGCGATCCCGTAAAGCGCGTCGAGATGGCGTCGGCGACGATCCCGGCGTATGAATGCCGGCGCGACGTATTGGGAGAATGCCGATGTCGATCCTGTACGATGCCGCGACCACCTTCGATGCCGGCGACGATAGTGCCGCGATCGCCGACCTAAACGCCGCCTTCGCTGTGCAGCGCGCGGCTTTCGCCGCCGACCGCGACCCGGGCATCGACGAACGCCGCCGCCGCATCGGCGCGCTGATGGCGATGCTTGCAGCCAACCGCAGGGCGATCGCCGTCGCGCTGACCGCCGACTTCGGCAATCATCCGGTCGGAGCGTCCGACCTTATCGAGGTGCTCGGCATTCTCGGCCGGGCGCAATATGTCCTCGACAACCTCGACGACTGGATGGCGGCGGAGCCGCGTCATACCGATCCGGCGACGATGGGGACCGCGCGCGCGTACATCCAGCCGCAGGCCAAGGGCGTCGTCGGCAACATGGTGCCGTGGAACTTCCCGTTCGACCTGTCCGTCGGACCGATGATCGAGATGCTCGCCGCCGGCAACCGCGTCATTGTCAAGCCGTCGGAATACACCCCGGCGTGTGCCGAGCTGCTACGGACGATGGTCGCCGAAGCGTTTCCGGCCGATCTCGTCTATGTTGCGACCGGCGGCATCGACCTCGCCCGCGCATTTTCGGGCCTG
>JBBSFF010000375.1:0-2267 GCA_038238995.1 Sphingomonadales bacterium | reverse complement strand
GAGATTGAGCGGAAACCGCGTTTCGAGGTCGGTCAGCTTGAACAGGCTTTCCATCAGCACGCCCGGATCGACGTTGCGCGAGCGTGGTTCGAGGATCAGGCGAATCGCGGTGTCGGACTCGTCGCGAACGTCGGCGAGGATCGGCAGCTTCTTGTCGTTGATCAGCGTCGCGATGTCCTCGATCAGCTTGCCTTTCTGGACCTGGTAGGGGATTTCGGTGACCGCGATCTGCCACATCCCGCCGGCGAGCTTTTCCTCCGCCCACCGCGCGCGCAGCCGGAAACTGCCGCGCCCGGTGGCGTAGGCGTTGGCGATCGCCGCCACGGGTTCGACGACGACGCCGCCGGTCGGGAAATCGGGGCCGGTGATGTGCCGCATCAGGTCGTCGACCGCAGCCTCGGGATCGTCGAGCAGGACCGTCGCCGCAGCGGCGATCTCGGCGACATTGTGCGGCGGGATCGAGGTCGCCATCCCAACCGCGATCCCGCTCGCGCCGTTCGCCAGCAGGTTGGGGAAGGCGGCGGGGAAGACCTCGGGCTCCTCCTCCTCGCCGTTGTACGTCTCGCGGAAGGCGACGCTGTTCTCGTCGAGGCCGTCCATCAGGTCGGCGGCGGCAAGCGTCAGCCGCGCTTCGGTATAGCGCATCGCGGCGGCGTTATCGCCGTCGATGTTGCCGAAATTGCCCTGTCCGTCGATCAGCGGATAACGGAGCGCGAACGACTGGCTGAGTCGGACCAACGCGTCGTAGATCGAGGCGTCGCCATGCGGATGATATTTGCCCATCACGTCGCCGACGATCCGCGCGCATTTCTTGTAGCCGGTCGCGGGATCGAGCTTGAGCAGCCGCATTCCCCACAGGATGCGGCGATGGACCGGCTTCAGCCCGTCGCGGACGTCGGGCAGCGACCGCGCGGTGATCGTCGACAGCGCGTAGACGAGGTAGCGCTCGCTCAGCGCGTCGGCGAAGGGAGTGTCGAGAATTCTGGGGGCGTCGAGCATGCCGCGAGCGGTAGTCGAGCCGCGACCCCGGCGCTAGACCAGCGCGACGAGCCGCTGCCGCGCGGCGAGCAGCCCCGCCGCCCTCCCGGTCAGGACGTCGCGCTCGAGAAACCAACCAGTCGTCCGCAAACCATCGGCGATGTCGATCGCGCTCGCGCCGCCGCCGGTGACGAGGAAGCCGGGGAGGGGGAGCAACTTCGCGGCGTACGGAGTCCCGGCGATGCGCCCGACCGCCTGCGACGACTTCGGCGAGACGAAGGCGAGATTGTCGGTTGCGCCCGTCGCGGCGCACGCCGTCAGGTCGAGGCCGAAACCGAGTTCGGCGAGGAGCAGCAGTTCATAACGCACCACCGCGGGAAGCCACTGCGCGGGGATGTCGGCGAAGGTCATCGCATCGAACAACCCGTCGAGCGCGGCGTACAGCCGGGGCGCCGCCGTCGTCTCGCTCAGCGCGGTCGCAGTCAGCGCGCACAGCCAGTCGAGCGCCGCCGCTGACACCCGCCCGGTCGCGAGCAATGTCCGCCCGCGGACCAGCTCGACCGCCGCGCTCGCGAGCTGGCTCGCCGTCCGCGCGCGAAAGCGGACCGCGACGCCGTTGCCCGGCTGCAGCACGGGGCGCAGCGCGCGCGACCGCCCGCCGGGGACATAGGCGGCGATCAGCCCGTCGCATTCGGTCAGGAAGCGGACGACCGCCCCGTGCTCGCCGTGGGGCAGGACGGCGACGACGACTGCAGGCGTATCGAGGTTCATCGTTGGCGCACGATAGGCGCGTCCGCCGTCTGCGCCTATCTTTGCGGCGGCGACGGGGGCGGCTAGGGTCGCCCGCGAACAAGCGGGAAGCAATAATGAAGATCCGGATCGGCATGGCGATCGTGCTTGCGGGCGTGCTCGCGAGCCCTTTGGCAGCGGCGGCACCGCTCGACATCGCGCGCGGGCAGAAGATCCTCGCCGATGCGCGCGCGGCGTGCGGTGGCCCGGCGTGGGACAAGATCGCCGGCTGGCACGAGCGCGGGCGGATCACCATTCCCGGCCACCCCGAAGGCGCGTACGAATCGTGGGGCGCGATGACAAGCCTCGCGATGGCGGTGCGAACCGAACCCGGCGGGCTGCCGGTGAGCCTTGCCGGGACCGACGGCACGACGTCGTGGCGTGTCCTGCCCGACGGCACGGTCGACGTCGGCAAGGCGTCGGGCCCGGCGCAGCTTCACATCCGCGACGCCTATATGAGCAACTTCGCCTATTTCCTGCCGACGCGCTTTCCCGCCGAT
>JBBSFF010000374.1:0-2269 GCA_038238995.1 Sphingomonadales bacterium | reverse complement strand
ACCGTGTCGCGCCCGAGCGCCCCCTCGTCGAGGTTGAAGTGGCGCTTGATCGCGGCGAAGTCGCCGTTGGCGTCGGCGTTGAGCGTATGCAGCCAGTGGACCAGTTCGACATAGGGGTTGCCGCGCAGCTTGGTGAAGCCGAACGCGGTTTCGATGCTTTTCAGCGCCGACGGTGCCAGCCGTCCGAACAATGCGCTTCTGCTGATCTCGGCCATGTCGTGTCCCCTCTATGCCGCGCGCGTCGCGGCGTTGTCCCTCAATGCCAGGTCGCGGCGCGTCCGTGGCGCGCCGCGCGGCGCGACCCAGCTCGTCCAGCCGAGCCGCGTCCGCCCCAGTCGTGCCGGTTCGATCGCGGGCTCGGGGATCGTCACCCGTGCGCGCCAATCGAGATGTTTCGGCAGCGCCGTTCGCGCCGCCTCCCCCAGCAGCCGATTGGCATGCCCGCCCGGCAACAGGTCCTCGAGCCCCGCCATCGTCGTCACCCCGATCTCGAACGCGACGTCGAATTCGACCGCATAGAACCGCCCGCCGAGCGTCGCGCCGCGCCCGAGCCCGGCATGCGCGCGCCCGACCAACGTCCGAGCATCGGCCGGGATCGGGCGCCAGCGGCCGACCGCCTCGACCACCGTGACCGAGCGTTCGAGCAGATGGCCGAGCAGGTCGCCAACCGCCGCTGCCGAGCGCAGGCCCGCGAGATGCCCGGCGTACGGCAGCCGCCGCCAGCCGTCGAAGGCATCGCCCGACTTATCGGGTCGCGGCCGCGTCGCCGCGTCAACGAAGCTGAGGTCGGCCGCGCCGCTCGTCGCGCCGACATAGCCGGCGAAGCGGTCATCGGCGGGCCGGTCGGCTTGCGCGCAGCGGTCGGCCTCGGCCCAGGCGCGGTAGAAACGCTGTAGCGCGCGCGCCGAGATCAGGTCGAGGAAGTCGGCGAACGGCGTCGGCCCCTTGCGGCGCCGCTCGAAGATCGCCAGCTCGGTCAGGTGGGTCGGCAGTGCCCCCATCGGCCCGGTCAGCCCGAGATGCTGCGACCGCGCGGTCGGACGGCGCTTGCCCGGGACGAACGCCGACAGCGTCGTCCGCGGGAAATCCTGCGACGGCTGGTGCGCGAGGTCGATCACCTCGCGCGCCGGGTCGAGCGCCTCGCCGATTCGCGGGCCGTTCGGCGTCGACGCATCGACCCCGCGCCAGAAGGCGAATGCCCCCCAGCGCGTCGGGTCGGCCTCGACCTCGGCGAGCAAGGCGGTCAGATGGTCGGTCGGCGTCCCTGCCATGCCCCCCACCCCCATGTCAGTCCGTTGTCGGCGCGCACCTCGCACTCGGCGAAGCTGTTGATCGTCGCGAATTCGGCCAGAAAGCGCGCGACGACGCTCGTGAACAGATACGCGCTCGCCGCCTCGTAACTGCCGAGCGCGACCTCGAGCGTCAACTTTTGCCCACGCTGGAACGCGACGCGCATGTCGCCCGCGACGCGGCGCGTGACCGTCGTCGCGGTCAGCCCGACGATGCCCTGGATTTCGCGGCGCAGCGCCGGGGCCTCGTCGCGGACGTACAGCGACAGATGGTCGGCGAGCAGGTCGGGGGCACCGTCGTCGCGGACGAAGCCGTCGTGCCCGGGCGCGAGATGGCTGACGATCCGCCAGCCGCCGTCGACCATTCCCATCGGCGGCTGCGGCCGCGTCGGCCCGCGCAGGATGGCGATCCCCGCAACGCCCTTGCTGTCGGTCAGCGCGAGGTCGAGCGCCCCCGCCCCGGGGCGCAGCCGGGTCGACAGCGCGCGGTTCGATACGAGCCCGCGCAGTCCGAGTTCGGTGATCCCCGCCGCCAGCGCCGGTTCGCCGGGCGACGACAGGCTGATCCACGTTTCGGAACCGATATAGTCGTTCTCGCGCCGCTTGCGCGTCTCGGCCTCCGACAGGCGGCGCAGCGTGCGCCGCAGCGAATAGAATAACGGGCGAACTCCGCGTTGCGCGCGCCGGGCATACAGCGGGAGTGCGGGGATCCCACCGGCGTCGCCTTTGGCGAAGGCGGTAACCTCGTCGAGGCGGTAGACCTCGTAGTCGAGCGCGGCCGAGCGGTCGGGCAGGATGATGTGCTCGTGCGTCCGCTTGTCGACGATCGCGCGGTCGAAGCGCTTTTCGAACAGGTTGATGATCGGCGTCGCGAACAGCACGACGGTGTCGCTCGACACCGCCGACCCGAGCGCCGGGATCGAGCGGCGGAACAGGATGACGATGTCGACCGCCCGGTCGGCGCGCGCCATCCCCGCCTT
>JBBSFF010000373.1:0-2270 GCA_038238995.1 Sphingomonadales bacterium | reverse complement strand
GGACGACGTCGTCGGGGTCTTTGCCGGGCGGCAGCGTCGCGAAACGCAGCGACTTGCCCGGCTCAAGCAACGGCAACGCGCGGTGAAGGGCGCGCAACCCCGCCCGCTGCCCCGCCGCGTCGCCGTCGAAGCACAGCACCGGTTCGGGCACGATCCGCCACATCATGCCGAGCTGCGTCTCGGTCAGCGCGGTGCCGAGCGGGGCGACGGCGTCGGCGAACCCCGCCTGCGCGAGGCCGATGACGTCCATATAGCCCTCGACGACGATCAGCCGCAGCGACTTGCGCGCGACCGGCCCGGCGCGATCGAGATTGTAGAGCGTGCGCCCTTTGTCGAACAGCGGCGTGTCGGGCGAATTCAGATACTTCGGCTGCCCGTCCCCGATGATGCGCCCGCCGAAGCCGATCACCCGTCCGCGCGGATCGCGGATCGGGAACATCAGCCGCCCACGGAACCGGTCGTACGGCTCGCCGCCATCCTCCGGAGCAATCAGCAGCCCGGTTTCGACCAATTTGGCATCGCCGACGCCGGTAAGCGCGATGCGGAGCCGCGACCGGCTGTCGGGGGAGAAGCCAAGCCTGAAGTCGGCGACGGTCGTGTCGCCGATCCCGCGCTTGTTGAGATACTGGCGCGCGACCGCCCCGCCTGCGTCGCGCAACTGGCTCGCGAACCATGACGCGGCCTTGCCGGTGACGTCGTGCAGCCCCTCCGCCGCCTGCGCCCGCTGCCGCGCCTCGGGCGTCTCCTCGGGCAGCGCCAGCCCCGCCTCGGCGGCAAGCGCCTTGACCGCGTCGATGAAGCCGAGCCCCTCCTGCTCAACGACGAAGCGGATGACGTCGCCATGCGCGCCGCAGCCGAAGCAGTGGTAGAACCCCTTGTCGTCGTTGACAAAAAAGCTCGGCGATTTCTCGTTGTGGAACGGGCAGCAGCCCTTCATCTCGCGCCCGGAGCGGCTCAGCTTGACCCGCCGCGCGACGACGGTCGACACCGCGACGCGGGCGCGGAGTTCGTCAAGAAAGGCGGGGGCGAGGGTCATCCTTCCTTCCCCCCTCCCGGAACGGGAGGGGTCGGGGGTGGGCAGTCTGCCAAAGCAAGGCGGATCGTCGTCACGACCCCCTCGATATTCCGCATCACTTCATGATTCCAGAAGCGTACGACGGTATATCCAGCGCGCTCCAGATACGCCGTGCCCGAGGCGTCGCCTTCCACCGTGTGTTGACCACCATCGACTTCGATCACCAACTTCCTCGTCCGGCAGACGAAGTCCGCGATGAACGGACCGATCACGATCTGGCGGCTGAATTTGACCCCGTCGATCCGGCTCGCGCGCAACTCGCCCCATAATTTGCGCTCGGCCGGGGTCGGCGCGTTGCGCATATCGAGTGCGTTTTGGCGTTGTGCATAGCTGACCGGCATCGTGCCCACCCCCGACCCCTCCCGTCCCGGGAGGGGAGTTATGACAACGCCGTCTTCACCATCGCGCTCGCGCTGCTCATGTCGATCTGCCCGGCGAAGCGCTCGCGCAGCGCTGTCATCACCTTGCCCATGTCCTTGATACTGCTCGCGCCAAGCTCGGCGACGAGCCCGCGCACGACCGCCATCGCTTCGCCCGCCGCCATCTGCTGCGGCATGAAGCCCTCGATTACGCCGAGTTCGGCGCGTTCGGCGTCGGCGAGTTCGGGGCGGTTGCCGGTGACGAACATCTCGATCGATTCGCGGCGCTGCTTCGCCATCTTCGTCAGCACGTCTGCGACCAGCACGTCATCGTCCTGCGGCGCGGTACCCGTTCGCAGCTCGATGTCCTTGTTTTTCAACGCCGCCGAGATCAGTCGCAGCGCTCCTAGGCGGGCACTGTCCTTGGCCTTCATCGCGGTAACCGTCGCGGTCTTGATGTCGTCGCGGATCATGCCTGTCCTGTCGAGTCGGTCGCGCAACATAGCCCGCGCCGATGCCCGAACCTAGCCGCACAGCTACCCGCACGACACCGCACGGCAAGCGGCACCGGGGCATTGTGCTAAAAAGTTGACCCGGCCCGTCGCGCCCCGTAGTCCGCCATGCGTTTGCGTCCACCCCAACCGAAGGATGTCCCTTGGCCGACGCCCCCGTGCACGCCCAACCGACCGGCGCGACGGGGGTATTGGTCTTGGCCGACGGCGCGGTCATCTGGGGCCACGGCATCGGGGCCGAGGGCAGCGCGGTCGGCGAGGTCTGCTTCAACACCGCGATGACCGGATATCAGGAGGCGATGACCGACCCAAGCTACGCCGGGC
>JBBSFF010000372.1:0-2272 GCA_038238995.1 Sphingomonadales bacterium | reverse complement strand
CACGATAGGCTATGTCGGCACCCGCCACCACCGCCAATGCCCGCACTCGATGGAGTCCCGCCCGGATTTTCGGCGTCGGTAACGACCGTAGCCGGACGACACCATCGATCCTGATTGAAACGGTCGCGTATCGGTTCGATCGCGTTCGACATCGCAGTCACGACGCGCTAACCGGAGTATTACCTTGGACCTTTTCGCAGGTGCCCCGCGTGAGCCAACGCCCCGTTACGCCGCTTCTCGATACTGTCGACACCCCCGCCGACCTCCGCCGTCTCGATGCCACCGACCTGACGAAGTTCGCGGCTGAACTGCGCGCCGAACTCGTCGACGCGGTCAGCGTTACCGGCGGCCATCTTGGGGCCGGGCTCGGCGTCGTCGAGCTGACCGTCGCGCTGCATTATGTGTTCAATACGCCCGAGGACACGTTGATCTGGGACGTCGGCCACCAGGCGTATCCACACAAGATCTTGACCGGACGCCGCGACCGCATTCGCACGCTGCGCGCGCCGCAGGGCCTGTCGGGTTTCACCAAGCGGACCGAGAGCGAATATGATCCGTTCGGCGCGGCGCATTCGTCGACCTCGATCTCGGCGGCGATCGGCTTTGCCGTCGCGAACAAGCTCGCCGACCGTCCCGGCAAGGCGATCGCGGTGATCGGCGACGGCGCGATGTCGGCGGGCATGGCGTACGAAGCGATGAACAACGCCGAGGCCGCCGGCAACCGGCTCGTCGTTATCCTCAACGACAACGACATGTCGATCGCTCCGCCGGTCGGGGCGCTGTCGGCGTATCTCGCGCGAATCTATTCGTCGGGAACGTTCCTCGGCATCCGCGATGTCGCCAAGCTGCTCGCCAAGCGGACGCTCGGCCCGAACATGCAGCGGACCGCCAAGCGCGCCGAGGAATATGTGCGGACGCTGGCAAGCGGCGGGTCGCTGTTCGAGGAGCTCGGCTTCTACTACGTCGGGCCGATCGACGGACATAATCTCGACCATCTGATCCCGGTGCTCGAAAATGTCCGCGACGCCGCCGAAGGGCCGATCCTCGTCCATGTCGTCACGCAAAAGGGCAAGGGCTATGCCCCCGCCGAGGCCGCGGCCGATAAGTATCACGGCGTCCAGAAGTTCGACGTCATCACCGGCGCGCAGGTCAAGGCCAAGCCCAAGGCGCCGCAGTATCAGAACGTCTTCGCCGCGCAGCTGATCGTCGAGGCCGAGAGCGACCCGACGATCGTCGCGATCACTGCCGCGATGCCGTCGGGGACCGGGCTCGACAAGTTCGAGGCGAAGTTCCCCGACCGGACCTTCGACGTCGGCATCGCCGAACAGCATGCGGTGACCTTCGCGGCGGGGCTCGCGGCGCAGGGGATGCGCCCGTTCGCGGCGATCTATTCGACCTTCCTCCAGCGTGCGTACGACCAGGTCGTCCACGACGTCGCGATCCAGAACCTGCCGGTCCGCTTCGCGATCGACCGTGCCGGATTGGTCGGGGCCGACGGCGCGACGCACGCCGGGTCGTTCGACGTGACGTATCTGTCGACGCTGCCGAACTTCGTCGTCATGGCCCCGTCGGACGAGGCCGAGCTGACCCACATGGTTCACACGATGGCGCGCCACGACAGCGGGCCGAGCGCGGTGCGCTATCCGCGCGGCGAGGGCACCGGCATCGCCATTCCCGAGGTTCCAATGGCGCTCGAGATCGGCAAGGGGCGGGTGGTGCGCGAGGGCAAGACCGTCGCGATCCTGTCGCTCGGCTGCCGCTTGGGCGAAGCGCTCGCCGCCGCCGACGACCTCGACGGGCGCGGGCTGTCGACGACGGTCGCCGACATGCGCTTCGCCAAGCCGCTCGACGAGGCGCTGATCCGCCGCCTTGCGCTCAGCCACGACGTATTGGTGACGATCGAGGAAGGCGCGGTCGGCGGCTTCGGCGCGCACGTTTTGACGTTCGCCAGCGACGAGGGCCTGACCGACGGCGACCTCAAGATCCGCACGATGCGCCTCCCCGACGTGTTCCAGGAGCAGGATGGCCCGGTCGCGCAATACGCAACGGCGGGGCTCGACGCGGCGCATATCGTCAGCACGGTGCTGAGCGCATTGCGGCATAACAGCGTCGGCGTGGTCGAGGGCGTGCGGGCTTAGTTCGTACTTGCCGCTGAGATCGTGCGAAGCCGAACGCGCGACTTGGGTGATGGGGTGGACGCCCCCCGACGGCATCGATGTGCCAAAGTGGAGGTGTTGACCATCACTTGAGGGAGGCGTCCGTGTCGGAAGTT
>JBBSFF010000371.1:0-2291 GCA_038238995.1 Sphingomonadales bacterium | reverse complement strand
GCGCCGACGTATTACGTCCCGAACGACGCGGCGGCGACCACCGGGATCGGGTCGTCGCCCGACACCTGCCGGTGCGCGTGGATCGCGGCGTGGATTTCGAGCATGAACTCGTGGAAATGCACCCGCCGCCGCGGCTCGACGGTCGCATGCGCGAAAAACAGGTCCATCAGCATCGACTTGCCGCGCCCGACCCCGCCCCACAGGTAGATGCCGCGCGGGGTGACCGCCTTCGCCCCAAACAAACGGCCGATCAGTCCGGCCTTCGGCGTGGCGGCGAGCGCGAGGCGGAGCCGGTAGAGCTTATCCGCCGCCGCCGCCTGACCGGGATCGGGCTTGAGCTCCCCCGCCGCGACGAGCCGGTCGTACGCGCTATCGGTCACGCTTCGGGGGTGTCGACCGGCACGGGCCGCCGTGTGATCTTGCGCATCGTACCGGTGAACGAACAGACGTTGTCGCCGCGCTGCCGCACCAACCCGCGAACGAAAAACATCTTGCCGGTTTCCTTGAGAACCTCGCCGCGCGCCTCGATCGGCTCGCCGGGGATGCCGCCGGTCAGAAAATCGGTCGCGCAACTCAGCGTCACCGCGCCCTCGCCCTTGGTGAAGCGCGGGCGGATGATCGCGAACATCGCCATGTCGACGAACGACATCAGAAACCCGCCGTGAAGGAAGCCGAGGCCGTTCGAATGCCGCCGGTCGGTATCCATCTTCGATTCGACGCCGTTGTCGGTCACGCGGAAGTACATCTGCCCGAGCAGGTCGTGGAACCGCCCGTCGGGCTTGCCGATCCACGGGATCCAGCCGTCGGCATCGGGGGCGGGATAGGTCGCTTCGCTCATACGCCGTGGTTAGCGGGAGACGATTGGCGAAGGCAAGCGGCGCGTCCGGTGCGCGGCGCTTCGGCAAATTGACAATGCGCTGCCGCGAGCGCAGATTATTGGGCGTCGAAAGGGGAAAGCGAATGTGCCGACGCGCAAGAAACCGGCGGGTCGCGGCGCTCATGGCGCTGCCGGCGACGCTCATCCCGTTTCTCCTGATCAGCCTGCAGCGCGTGCAAGCCCCCGACGCGCTGATCGGCGCGGCGATGGGGTGCGCGATCGGTCTGGCGATCGTCGGGCTGATGCGGCTCCGCCAAGGCAGGCCGTAGCGACTTCGGCGGGACCGCGTCGGAGGTAGTCGCCGCCGACCGCCGCCTTTGGCTTCCGGACGTTCGTACAGGATTGCGCGATGCTTCGACGGTGCATTTTAGGGTTCTGCGGTTTCTGGCTGGTCGCGGCAGCCGCACCGCCGCCCGCCATCATCGATCTGACCGGCGATTTCGTGCGGATCTACGAGGCAACGCGCGGCATACCGAAGGCGGAGCGGGTCGCGCGTTTCAAGGCCGAGATGGCGCGGCGCATTCCGGGCTTTTACGAGGCGAAGCGGCGCGATTGGTCGGACGCCGAATACGACGACCTGATCGACCGTTCGTTCGAGAGGTTTCCAAAAATCGAAGTCGCGTTCAAGGCGCGCGCCGCTTCCGTCGCCAGCCAACTCGCCGATGCGCAGATCGACTTCGCCCGCACCTTCCCTGATATCGGGGCGATGCCCCCGACCTATCTGCTCCACAGCCTCGGCGAAATGGACGGCGGGACGCGTGAGTTGGGGGGCCGCACGGTGCTCGTCTTCGGGGCGGATCAGATCGCCCGCGTCCACCGCGCCGATGCGAACGAACGTCCGTTTTTCGAGCACGAACTGTTCCACGTCTACCACGAGCCGCGCTTCAAGAACTGCAACGCGCTCTGGTGCTCGCTGTGGGAGGAGGGATTCGCCACCTATGTCGCAGCAACGCTCAACCCCGGCGCCAAGCCCGACGAATTGTATATGCCGGCGGCCGATCTCGCCGCGATCAAGGCCGACCCTGCCCCTGCCGCGTGCGCCGTGCTCGCGCATTTCGGCTCCGAGGACGAGGTGTACTACAAGCCGTTGTTCAACGGCGGCAGCCATGTGCCGGGGCTGCCCGAGCGCGCGGGCTATTTCATCGGGTTTCTGGTCGTCCAGCAGCTCGCCGCGAGCCACGACTTCCGCGACTTGGCGCAATGGTCGCCCGCAGAGGCCGAGCCGGTCGTCCGGGCGACGCTGCAGAAGCTTGCCGGGAAGTGCGGGCCGCGGCAAAGCCGCGTCCTGCGTCGGACGAGTTCGGACGCGGTCGCGTCCGCCTCGCCGTCCGGCGGGTCTAGCGAGTCTGTGTCCAAGCCGATCTTTGCGAAGCCGCAAAGCTCGTACTGACCACAGCCGCTAGACCGCGCGCTC
>JBBSFF010000370.1:0-2309 GCA_038238995.1 Sphingomonadales bacterium | reverse complement strand
TAAGCTGCCAACACGGCGCCGAGTGCCAGCAACGCCATCCCGCCGACGATCCACGGTGTCCGCGCCGCGCCACCGTCGGAGCCGTGGCCCCAGCGCGCGCGCGACATCTGCACCGCGTAATGCCATGCGACCAACCCCGCCGGAACGGTCGCGGCGAGGCCGTATTCGACGACCATCACCCGGTTGAGCGTCGACGTCGTCAGCATGACGATCGCGCCGAGCGCACTCTGCACCAGCCCGAGCCGGACGATCGACGCCCAGCCGAGCCCAGTCTGGCCGTGCCCGTTCACGATGCCGCCCGTAACATTTCACCGACTCCGAAAGCCGAACCGAGCATGCCGAAGACGTACAGCGACGTCCCCGTGGCGTTGTACCACGGGGTCCGCGCGAGCGGATCGCCGAGCAGCCGGACCATCAGCCCGAGTTGCCCGAGTACGAGCACCCCGACGCCGACGCCGTGCCAGAACAACCCCCATTTCAGCAGCAATGCGACGACGACGATCTGCGGCACCGCCATGACGATACACGCGACCCGCGCCGCGCGGTCGATCCCGAGCACGACCGGCAGCGAGCGCAGCCCCATGACGCGGTCGCCCTCGACCGCCTTGAAATCGTTAAGCGTCATGATGCCGTGCGCGCCGAGGCTGTACAGTCCGAGCAGCCACAGGATGCGCGCGTCGGGCAACCCGCCCGCCATCACGCTCGCGCCGGTGAACCATGTCAGCCCTTCGTAACTGAACGCGCATACCGCCGGGCCCCAGATGCCGCTCGCCTTGAGGCGGAACGGCGGCGCGCTGTACGCCCACCCCGATGCCAGCGCGACGAGCGTGGCAACAAGCACCCACGGCCCGATCAGCGTCGCGACGATCAGCGACACGACCGTCCCGCCGAGCGCCAGCCCGAGGCCCCAGCGTCCGGGGACCCGCCCCGACGGGATCGGACGCCCGGGTTCGTTAATCGCATCGACATGGCGGTCGAACCAGTCGTTGACCGCCTGACTCGTCCCGCACACGATCGGCCCGGTCAGCAACAGCCCGGCGATCAGGAACGGCCAGCGGCTGCCGAGCGCGACGCCCGACGAAACGACCCCGCACATGAACGCCCACATCGGCGGGAACCACGTTACCGGCTTGGCCAGTTCGAGAATCGCCGCCGGGGCGGGCGTGGTCGCGGCCATCGCCGTCGTGCCGCTCACTCGTCGTCGCCGCTCAGGTTGCCGAGCCCGTGCCGATGGAGCTTCGAATACAGACTCTGTCGGCTCAGCCCGAGCACCTCGGCGGCCGAAGCGCGGTTGTCGCCGGTGTAGGCGAGCGCCGCCTCGATGCACAGCCGCTCGATCAGGTCGGTCGATTCGCGGACGATCTCCTTGAGCGACACCCGGCCGACGAGCTCGGTCAGCTGCTCGACCGATCACGGCATGTCGCGCCCGGCGTGCGGCTCGTCGCGCAGCCGCCGCCCGGTCGTGCGGATGGTGAAGCCGAAGCACGGCTGTTCGCCTTCGACGACCGCGACCGCCGAGACCTCGACCTCGTCGATCGCGTCGAACTGGCTGCGAAACACCGTCGCGAAACTGCGCACCGAGCCGTGATCGCGCAGGTGGGCGACGATCAGGTCGATATCGATTCCCGGACGCCCGAGGAAGCGCGCGAGCGACTGCCCGCGGGCGTGCTCGCGCCGGGCGAGTTGCGCGAGATCGAGGAACGCGCCGTTTTCGGCGAGGATATCGAGCGACTCGTCGGTCACGACGAAGGCGTCGGGCAGCCGCTCGAGGATATCGATCAGCATCTGCCGCCCGTCGGGGGCGACGTCGGCCGCCGTGCCGACGGGCACGAGACGGACGAGGACATAGGTCGCATGGTCCTGCCGGTAGAGCGACGCCGACAACAGGCAGTCGCGCCCGGTCACAAGCCGGATGTCGATCGGTTCGACCGACGCCAGCGTGCCCGCTGCGGCGACCAACGCCGCGGCGCGGTCGCGGCTCGCCGGTTCGAAGATCGCGGCGAATGCCGCCCCGGGGCTCGTGATCGCGTCGCTGCCGGCGAGGCTTTTCGCCGCCGGGTTGACCTCGACGAAACGATTCGTCGCCGCGTCGACGATTAGCACCGCCTCGCTCGACAGGTCGAACAGCAGCCGATAGCGCGATTCGGCGGCGCGCAGCCGCATATAGTCGCGCTCCATTGACTGCTGCGCTTGAAGCAAACGCTGCTGCAGCGCCGCCGTGCCGCGCAAGTCGCGCCCTAGCGCTATGATCTTGCCGTCACCTGCTCCAACGGTCATGTAGCGCAAGGTCAGCGAAGCGTCGCTATCTG
>JBBSFF010000369.1:0-2321 GCA_038238995.1 Sphingomonadales bacterium | reverse complement strand
GGCGCGCCACGGCTCGCCCGTCGGTGTAACCCCCGATACTTCAGCCTCGGCTTCCCAGCCAGCGTCACGCGCGGCCGCAATTGCCAGCGCCTTGAGGTGGAGGTGCTCGGGCGACTCGTCGCCCGAGGCGCAACCGCCGAGCGCGTGATGCGCGAAGAAGCGTGTACCGAGCCGCGAGGTCTTGAGCACGACCGGCGACCCGCAGCAGTGCATCCGCAGGTGCCGGTCGCGGCGATTGGCGGTCGTCAGTGCGGCCCACTCGGTCGGCGTCAGCGCGACCGCGTCGAGGCTCGCGTCGGCATGGTCGAGACAGCGCAGCGGCATCGTGCCATCGTAACGGCTCGGGCCCCGGCGTCGAGAGTTGCCGGACCGGTCGCCGCCCGCCATATCAATGGCGATGGCCGCTCCTGAAATCGATGCATTGACGCAGGCGCTCGCCCGCTTGCCCGGCCTCGGCCCGCGGTCGGCGCGGCGGGCAGTGCTGCATTTGCTCAAGCGCCGGGAAACTGCGCTCGTGCCGCTGATCGCCGCGTTGCGGACGGTCGAGGCGCGGCTGGCGACGTGCTCGGTCTGCGGCAACGTCGATACGCAGGATCCGTGCGCGGTGTGCACCGACCCGCGCCGCGACGCCGCCAGCCTGTGCGTCGTCGAAGAGGTCGCCGATCTGTGGGCGCTCGACCGCGCGCGACTGTTCCCGGGGCGGTACCATGTGCTCGGCGGGCGGCTGTCGGCGCTCGACGGGGTGCGGCCCGAGGATCTCAGTATCGATGCGCTCGTCGCGCGCGTCGCGGGCGGCGGCATCGACGAGGTGGTGCTGGCGATGAACGTCACGCTCGAAGGGCAGACGACGATGCACTTCATCGCCGACCGGTTGGCGGCGCTGCCGGTCCGTGTCACCCAGCTCGCGCACGGCATGCCGGTCGGCGGCGAACTCGACTATCTCGACGAGGGGACGCTCGCCCAGGCGCTTCGCGCAAGGCGTCCGGTTTCTTGACCCTCTTCGCCCGCGCCCTTATCTCCGACGCATGACAATCCTCGACATCATCGAAGCCCCCGACCCCGCCTTGCGCGTTGTTTCCGAACCCGTCGCCGCCGTCGACGATGCCCTCCGCGCGCTGATGGATGACATGCTGGCGACGATGTACGACGCGCCGGGGATCGGCCTCGCCGCGATCCAGGTCGGCGTGCCGAAGCGGGTGCTGGTGATCGACCTCCAGCGACGCGGTGAAGTTGTCGAGGAGGGCGTCGAGCCCGAGGACGTCCGCGAGCCCCGGTATTTCGTAAATCCTGAGATCGTCTGGGAATCGGATGAGATAGGCCTGTATAACGAGGGTTGCTTGTCGGTCCCCGAACTCTACGGCGATGTCGAACGCCCGCTGCGGGTCCGGGCGACGTGGCTCGATTACGACGGTGTAGCGCACGAGGAGGAACTCGACGGGCTGATGGCGACGTGCCTTCAACACGAGATGGACCACCTCGAAGGCGTGTTGTTCTTCGACCATTTGTCGAAGCTCAAGCGGGACATGATCGTCAAGAAACTGACCAAGGCGAAGCGAGGAAAACTCGCCGCGTAACGCCTATGCCCGGTGACGGCTACCGGTGGCGAAGTCGGTCGCCAGCAACTGAACGATCATATCGGCGACAGCGCCCGGCGCTTTCAGCGTCGCCGGGTCCTCCCCCGGGAAGGCGCGCGCGCGCATCGTCGTCGCGGTCGCGCCCGGGTCGATTACCGCGACGCGGACCGCGCTCGTGTTCTTGACCTCGTCGCCGTACGTGAGCACCAGCGTGTCGAGCGCCGCCTTGGTCGCGGCATACGCGCCCCAATAGGCGCGGGCCGTCGTCGCGACCGATGAGGTCAGCGTCAGCAGCCGCCCGTCATCCGCGGCGCGGAGCAGCGGGTCGAACGCGCGGATCAGCCGCCAGTTGGCGGTCAGGTTGAGGGCGACGACCTTGGCGAACTCCTTCGCGTCGATGTGCGGAACCGGCGTCAGGCTGCCGAGCGTCGCGGCATTGAGCACTAGCACGTCGAGCTTGCCCCAGCGCGTGTGCAACGCCGCCGCCAGCCGGTCGATCGCGTCGCCGTCGGTCAGGTCGAACGGCGCGATCGTCGCGGTGCCGCCGGCGGCGTGGATGCGGTCGTCGACCTCGATCAGCCCCGCCTCGGTCCGCGCGGTCAGGACGACGTGTGCGCCCGCAGCAGCGAGCGCTTGCGCCGTGGCGGCACCGATGCCGCGCGACGCGCCGGTAACGAGGGCGAGTTTGCCGGTGAGGGTCATTCTGCGTTCTCCTCCCCTCCCATTTAGGGGAGGGGTCGGGGGTGG
>JBBSFF010000368.1:0-2344 GCA_038238995.1 Sphingomonadales bacterium | reverse complement strand
TGTTCGACGCGACGACCGGCAAGGTCACCGCCGAGATCAAGACCGGGCCGAAGCCCGACGCGGCGATCTACGACGCAGCGAGCAAGATGGTCCTGGTGATGGACAACAAGGACGGCACGATTTCGATCATCGACCCGGTCGCGGCGACGCTGGTCGGCACGGTCGCGGTCGGCGGTGCGCTCGAATTCGCCGCGGTCGATGGCAAGGGGCATGCTTTCGTCAACGTCGAGGACAAGAGCGAGCTGGCGATGGTCGACCTTGCCAAGCGCACCGTCGTCCGCCGCACCGGGTTGACCGGGTGCGAGGACCCGAGCGGCCTGGCGCTGACGACCGGCGGCTTCCTCATCGCCGCGTGCGCCAACGGCGTGGCCAAGTCGGTCGACGCGAAGTCGGGTAAATTGCTCGCCGATATCGCGATCGGGCCGCGCCCCGACGCGGTGATCTACGATGCCCTGCGCGAACGCGCGTATGTGCCGAGCGGCGGCGACGGCACGTTGACGGTGATCGACACCGCGCACGGCCACGCGCCCCGGGCGGTCGACAAGGTCGCGACGCAGACCGGCGCGCGCACTGGCACGGTCGACCCGAAGACCGGCACCGTCTATCTGCCGACGGCGCGCTACGCGCCGGCTGTCGCGGGCGCACGCCCGAAGGCGATCCCCGGCAGCGTCGAGCTCCTCGTCATCAAGTAATGAACCGGATGCGGGAGAGGGCGTTGTCGAGCTGCAGCTCGCAACGAAAGCCCCCGCATGACGCCGGACGATGAAGTGACCGAAGAAGCGCGCCCGATGGCGAGCGACTTCCACGGCCAGCAACTGCCGTATCCGGCGAAGCAGTCCGACGTCGATCCCGCCCCCGACAGCGACCTGTCGAACTATCGCCCGGCGGGCAAGCTGAACGGCAAGGTCGCGATCATCACCGGCGGCGATTCGGGCATCGGGCGGGCGGTGGCGATGGCGTTCGCGATGGAAGGCGCGCAGGTCGCGATCGTCTACAACGTCAACGACGACGACGCGGCGGAAACCAAGCGGCTCGTCGAGGGCAAGGGCGGCGAGTGCCTCGTCCTCAAGCACGACGTGCGGTCATCCGCGGAGTGCAAGGCGGCGGTTGCGGCGACGGTCGAACACTTCGGAAAGCTCAACATTCTGGTCAACGATGCTGCCTTTCAGCACGTCGCCGAAAAGTTCGAGGACATCACCGAGGAAAATCTGCGGCGGACGTTCGAAACGAACATCTACGGCTATTTCTTCATGGCGCTGGCGGCAGTGCCGCATCTGAAAAAGGGCGACGCGATCGTCAACACCGGCAGCATCGTCGGCATGACGGGCCTCGCGCTGCTGATCGACTATACCGCGACCAAGGGCGCGATCCATGCCTTCACCAAGAGCCTCGCGCTAAGCCTCGGCGACCGCGGCATCCGGGTGAACTGCGTCGTGCCGGGGCCGGTGTGGACTCCGAATATCCCGGGGACGATGCCGGCGAGCGAGGTCGAGAATTTCGGCCATGAAGTGATCCTCAAGCGCCCCGGCCAGCCCGAGGAGCTCGCTCCGGCGTATGTCCTGCTCGCGTCGTCGGACGGCAGTTTCATGACCGGCGCGCTCGTCGAGGTCACCGGCGGCAGGCTCGCCGCCGCGTGACTTTGGTTTATCCGGCGGGATCGGTCGCCGCCTTATCGCGAGCGACCATGTCGCTGCGCCGACGCGTGCGGCGTTGCAGGCACGCGCCGCTGCGCCGCGCGCGGTCCCGCCCCGGTTCGATGCCGCCGACTTCGCCGTGCTGGTCGCGGTCTGCGCGCGGCTGATCACCAACGCGTCGGGGGTCGACATCGCGGGGCGGATCGACGCGCGGCTCGCCGACGACATTGGCGACGGCTGGCGCAACGACGACCTGCCGCCCGACGGCGAGGCGTTCCGCGCCGGGCTGCGGGCGATCGACGAGGCGGATGTTCGAGCTGACGAAGCGCGCGGCACGGCTCAAGTTTTCGGTGTAGCGGCGGGCACGGCGCTATTCCTGATAGTCGATCTTTACGGCTTTCTTCGACGCGCCGCCAAACGCCCACGACAGCGCGATCGTCGCCGTCCGAACCGAATACCGCCCGGTGACCGCCTCGTGGAGCCCCGGGGTGTCGAATACCGACGTATCCTTGACCGAATCGAACACGTCCGACACCACGCCGACGACCGACAGCCCGGGCTTGAGCTGGTGCCGGAAGCCGAGGTTGGCACTGGCGTTCGGCAGGCGGTAGCCTTGCGGCAACAGGCGCTTGCCCTTGTACGTCACCGTCAGCTGGATCAAATCCCGCGGCGTCACCTGATAGTCGACATTGGCTTTCCCGGTCGCGCTG
>JBBSFF010000367.1:0-2385 GCA_038238995.1 Sphingomonadales bacterium | reverse complement strand
CGCGGCGATGTCGGCAAGCTTGTCCTCGGCCGCCGCGATATCTTCGAACGTGCCCGGCCAGCCGCCGCCCGGATCGCCGACCCGGCGATAGTCGACGTTCCACGTCGCGAAGCCGCGCCTCGTCAGGGCTTCGGCGACGCCGGCGATCCCCGACCGGTTGTCGACGCTCGCCTGCCAGCAACCGCCGTGGATGATCATCGCGACCGGGAACGGCCCCTTCCCGGCAGGCACGCGCAGATCGGCGACCTGTACCGGGTCCGGACCATACGGGACGGTCGCAACGGGCGCCGACGCAGCGGCGCCGAACGCCTTGTAGACCGCCTCGGGGTTTGGGCCCGCCGCCGCGGTCAGGAGACCGGCGCAAACGATCCCGACCGGCAGGATCCTCGAAAAACGCATCATCAAGCCGCCGTCCTTTGATCGTAGTTTAATCCCACGTCGCACGTCGTCCGAAGTCGCGGCAAACGGCAAACTTGCACCGATCGCGGCGCGCGACAAGCGGCGGCGTCGACCATAATAAGTGCATCGCGCGATCGGCGCGGACAGCGTCCTGGCATCGCCGGGCAACAATGTTCGCCGAGCCCGACGCTCTTAGTTTTTTTCCGCTGTCCTACAGCCTGCCGCGCGGCTTAGGCTCGCCGTCGATGGCCGATACCCGATTGCCTTCCGAGCGCCCTCCGGCGCGCGCGCGCGCCAAGGTCCCGGCTCCGGCCGCGGGCCACCGCGCGACCGGCGCGGCGGTGCGCGGATCGGGGCCGCGGGATCCGGGAGTTCCGCCCGATGCCGCAATCACGCTGGCATTCGTGCCCCCCGGTCCCGATTTCGCAATCTCGGCGGATGCGCGGATGCCGTCGATTACCGTCGCGGCCACGCCTGCCGCGCCACCCGATGGTCCGCTCCAATTCGTGTGGACGATCACGCTGGGGTCGGCGTCGGCGGGGTGCGCCCACGCCCGCGACCGGGTCACGCACCATCCCGACATCGTCGTCACGACCGACTCCGGCCGCCTGACCATTCCGTTCACCCACGTTCGCGGGGGACGACTGAGCGTCGCGGTCGCGGTCGATGTCGCGGGGCACCGCCTGACCGCGGTGCGCAGCAACCTGCGGATCGTCGGCACCAACCCGACGCTCGCCGACCTCGCCGCGCGGCTGACCGCTGCGCCGGACGCGTTCAAGCGGCTGATGCGGCTCGAAAGCGGGTTGCGCCAGTTTCGCGCGCCCGACTGTCCGTTATGGAGCGCCGACGACCTTGGCGGGGTCGGGCTGTGCCAGCTGACACCGCCGGGAAGCGACGACCAGATCTGGGACTGGACGGCGAACGTCGACGGCGGGCTCGCGCTGTACCGCGCCAAGGAACGCACCGCGCGCAGCCATGCCGCGACGGTACAAGGCGGCGCGGCGTTCCGCGCGCAGGTCGGGGCGCTCAACGCCCGCCGCGCCGCCGCCGGGCTGGCGGCGCTGGTCGTCCGCGTCCCCGACTACACCGCCGCCCAGCTCGAGCTCGACACGATCCGCGCGTTCAACGGCTACGCCGGCGGGCTCCACGAATTCCGGCTGCGAACCGACGCCGACAACACCCTTTTCGTCACGCGCGACGCGACCGGCTCCGCGGTCGCCGAATGGGTCCGGGTCACCGCGGCCGAACGGGTCGCGCACTACGAGACGGTCGGCGTTGCCGCCGGGCATCGCGGCGACCCGAACTATGTCGACGATGTCCTCGCCCGTGCATCGTTCTGAAATGCGGCGATCGCGCGCTAATCCTGCTGGTTGATCAGCCGCTCGCCGCGCATGAACCGCCCGATATTGTCGGCGAACAGCGCGAAGATGCGCTGCGGGGTCTTGGCCGAGCTCCACGAGATGTGCGGGGTGATGCGGACGTTCGCAGTCGACCACAGCGGGTCACTGGGCGGCAGCGGCTCGGGCTCGGTGACGTCGAGGCTCGCCGCTCCGACGCGTCCGTCGTTGAGCGCGGCGATCAACGCGGTCGAATCGATGATCCCGCCGCGCGCGATGTTGACGATGTGGACCCCGGGCTTGACCTTGGCCAGCGCATCCACCCCGATCAGCCCGGCGGTTGCGGGCGTCAGCGGCGCGGCGATGACGAGATGGTCGGCACGCGCGAGCAGCGTATCGAGCCCCACCAGCGTGACGCCGTCGACGGGCGTATCGCTGCGCCGGTGCGCGATCACCGTCATGCCGAACGCCGTCGCGAGGGCTGCTATCCGCGACCCGATCTCGCCGATGCCGAGCAGCCCAAGCGTCCGCCCGTCGAGCGTGCCGAGCGGGTTCGCCATCATCTCGGTCTGCGACACCCATGCGCCGTCGCGGGCGATCATCGCGGGCATCCGCTTTTCGTGCATCAGCATTGCCGTCAGCGCGAATT
>JBBSFF010000366.1:0-2400 GCA_038238995.1 Sphingomonadales bacterium | reverse complement strand
GATCCGCCGGCGCAGCTCGGAGCCGTCGCCGCACTCGGCGGGCGCGCGCCAGACGACGGCGCCCTCGGGCACGACGAAGCGCGGACCGTCGGCCGGCTCGGCGCGGGCGCGCGGCGCCGCCAACGCGACGACGCACCCGATCACGACGACCGACCAGCGCTTCATCGGCACCGGCAACATCGCCGCCAGTGGCGATGCGATCTACGGTGTCGAGGCGATGGTGATCGACGGCGCGTTCCACGCGGCGGGCGAGGCGCAGTACATCCACGTCGACGGCTATCGCCCGGGGACCGTGGTCGCCAGCTCGAAGCTTCTGGCCGGCGCGACGTATCGGCAAGATCCGCATTTCATCACGGGCTACGGCGAGCTCGGCTTTTGGCTCACCGGCGAAACCCGCGGCTATCGCAACGGCCGCGGCGACCGCACCAAGATCGTCGACGCCGTCAGCGCGGGCGGCTGGGGCGGGCTGCAGGTCGTCGCGCGGATCGACTACATCGACTTGACCGCCGACGTCGGCAACACCGCGGCGAACAGCCTTGGCCTCCTCAACGGCGGCAAGCAGATCGGCTATCTCGGCGCGCTCAATTATTGGCCGATCGACTATGTCCGCTTCACCGCCGAATACGCGCGCGAGGAAGTGACCGGCGGGCCGTTCGCCGCGGTCGTCGTGCCGACCAACCCGGCGAACGTCGCCCGACGCACGTACGGCAGCGATACCTTCGTCTTCCGCGCCCAGATCGACTTCTAGCTCGACAGCGGGCGGCGACGACACCGGTGCCCGGTGCTCCGGTGCTCAGCGGTCCTTGCCCGTTGGGTCGCGCACCGCGTCGTCGTGGCCGCTGGCGGCGCTGACGAACACCAGCCCCATCAGCGCACCCGCGAGGAGCAGCGACACCCCGATCCCGAGCCCGACCGCCAGCATGAATTGCCAGTAGAGCACGACGCCGTCGCGGCGGAGAGTCCACAGCGCCAGCCCAATGGCGACGACCGCGATCGACAGCATCACCGTCATCAGCCGCCGGAAGCGCTGCCAATGGTCGATTCGGTTCGGGGCGGGATCGCGCATCGTCTTTCCTTTCGGCCCGAATCGGCGGACACTCGCACGGCGGATCGCGGATATGGGGACAACCCGGGCGCGGCGCATCCTTGGGATGGAGCAGACGCGATGTCGATCGGATCGATCCTTACCGGCAAGAAGCCGCTTATCAGCGTCGCGACCGTGACGACGATCCGCGAGATTGCCGCACTCCTGCACCAGCATCGAATCGGCGCGGTCGTCGTCGTCGAGGACGGGGCGATCCTCGGGATCGTATCAGAACGCGACATCGTCGCGGGCCTGCACACCCACGGGCCCGCGGTGCTCGACACCGAGGCCGGCGTGGTGATGACATCGCCCGTCGTCACCGCGACCCCGCTGACGACGGTCGTGGCGGCGATGGGGGTGATGACCAACCGGCGCATCCGCCATTTGCCCGTAGTCGCTGACGGCACGATCCTTGGGCTTGTCTCGATCGGCGATCTGGTCAAGCGCCGGATCGACGATGCCGAGCACGAAGCGAGCGCGTTGAAGGACTATATCGCGACCGCGTGATCGGCGTTTTCAACGCGTTCCGAAGGCATCGGCCGCCGTTTTTGTGGCCGAGCGCTAAAAAGTGCTTGCCATTCGGGCGACCTGGGCCTAGACGACTGTTCCCGGTTGACGGGCGGTTCGGGGCTTCTCCGGACGCCAGTTTTCCCAGACAGCGGTGACGGCTCAGGCGGCCTTTCGGGTCGGGTTGAACGTCGCTTTGTCGTGGAACGGGTTTTTCGCTTCGCAGCTTCGGTCGTAGCGAAAAAAGACGTTGACGGGGTTTGAGACGCGGCCCATAAGCCGCCCCCGACGCCGGAACGAGCCACTGGGTTCGCTTTCGGGTCTCGGAAAATTAAAGGTCGCTCGGCATCCTGGGAAACCGGGGGACCGAGTGGTGTCGCTCTTTCTCATTGTAGGTTGAATGAAGGGACATGTGGGCGGCGGTCCATGGCTCCGAGCGTACAAGGGCTCGGGTGTCATGGTTAAAACACGCCCCCTATATGTCTACCACAATGCACTACCGACTTTCGGGTCGGAATTGTCAGACTGGTTTTGCAGATGGGACGCTCCTTGAACGGGGTGTCGTTGGTCGCGCGGTTTTCGGACAGCGTGGGTGGCGATATTTCGGACATGAACTTGAGAGTTTGATCCTGGCTCAGAACGAACGCTGGCGGCATGCCTAACACATGCAAGTCGAACGAGACCTTCGGGTTTAGTGGCGCACGGGTGCGTAACGCGTGGGAATCTGCCCTTAGGTACGGAATAACTCAGGGAAACTTGTGCTAATACCGTATGATGTCTTCGGACCAAAGATTTATCGCCTAGGGATG
>JBBSFF010000365.1:0-2406 GCA_038238995.1 Sphingomonadales bacterium | reverse complement strand
CGCGTCCCGTCGAGGGCGCGCACGCCAGCCGCGAGATCGCGCTCGCGTGGCGCGCGAGTTCGCCGCGTGCGGCGGAATTCGCGTTGTTGGGGGAGGCGTTGCTGGCGGCGGGGGCTGAGCCGGTGGACACGTCGGGCGACCCCGCTAAGGTGCCGCGCGAACCAGCCTTGGGAGCCCGCACATGAAAGCCGTCCTCTGCGTCGAACACGGTCCGCCCGAAATGCTGGTGGTGCGCGACATTCCGACGCCCGAGCCTGGGCGGGGACAGGTGCGGCTCAAGGTCGAGGCGGCGGGGGTCAACTTCCCCGACACGCTGATCATCCAGAACCTCTACCAGTTCAAACCCGCGCTGCCGTTCTCGCCCGGCGGCGAGGCGGCCGGCGTGATCGATGCGGTCGGCGAGGGGATCGAGGATCTGCACGTCGGCGACCGCGCGGTGACGATGACCGGCAACGGCTGTTTCGCCGAATACGTCATCGCCAACCGCGCGCAGGTCGTGCCGATTCCCGGGGCGATGCCCGCCGACATCGCCGCCGGATTCACCATGACCTACGGCACGTCGCACCACGCGCTGAAGCAGCGCGCGCGATTGCAGCCCGGCGAAACCTTGCTCGTCCTCGGCGCGGCGGGGGGGGTCGGGCTGACGGCGGTCGAGCTCGGCAAGCTGATGGGGGCGACGGTGATCGCCGCCGCCTCGACCGACGAGAAGCTCGCGCTGTGTACCGAATACGGCGCCGACGCGACGATCAACTATGCGACGAGCAACCTCAAGGACGAAGTCAAGCGGCTGACCGGCGGCAAAGGCCCCGACGTGATCTACGACCCCGTTGGCGACAAATACGCCGAACCGGCGTTCCGCTCGATCGGCTGGAACGGGCGCTATCTTGTCGTCGGCTTCGCCGGGGGCAACATCCCGTCGCTGCCGCTCAACCTGCCGCTGATCAAGGGCGCGTCGATCGTCGGCGTGTTCTGGGGCGCGTTCACCCAGGCCGAGCCGGCGGTCCACCGCGCCAACATGGCCGAACTTCTCGACTGGTATGCGGCGGGCAAGTTGAAGCCGTACGTGAGCAAGCACTTCCCGCTCGACGAAGGCCCGGCGGCGATCCGCTGGATGATGGACCGCAAGGCGACGGGCAAGGTCGTGCTGACGGCCTAGGCGTTATGCCAGCGCGCGGCGGCGATGTCGTCGATCGGCTTGGCCGCGACCCACGATGTGCCCCCCGCACGCTCCTCAGCCTTCCAGAACGGGGCCTGTGTCTTGAGCCAATCCATCAGGAAGGCGGCTGCGTTGAAGGCGGCAGCGCGGTGGGCGCTGGCGACGGCAACCGTCACGATCGCCTCGCCGGGCAGCATTCGCCCGACGCGGTGGACGACGCTGCCGCCGGTCAGCGGCCAGCGCGCGTCGGCCTCGACGGCGATCGTGGCGAGCGCGCGCTCGGTCATCGCCGGATAATGTTCAAGGGTCAGGGCGATCAGCGCGTCGTCGGCGCGGACGAAGCCGGTGAAGGTGACGACCGCGCCGACGTCGTCGCGCCCCGCCGACAGCGCGGCAATCGTCGCCGCCGGATCGAGCGGTGCGGTCTGGACGCGGACGTCGATCACCCGCCGGTGACCGGGGGGAAGATCGCGACCTCCGCCCCGTCGGCGACCGCCGCGTCGACGCCGGCGAACGCCTGGTCGACGGCGACGCGGATCGCGGCGCGGTCGATGAGCGCGGCGGCATGTGCAGGCGATCGTGTCGCCAGCCAGTCGAGCAGGTCGGCGACGGTCGCGACGCCGGAGGGCAGCGGCAGCGCCTCGCCGTCGACGCCGATCCGCTCGCGGACCCACGCGAAGTAGACGAGGTCGATCATACGTCCATGTGCTTGAGCCCGACCCGCAGATAGTCGTAGCCGGTGATCACGGTGAGCCCCGCCGCGAGCCACAGGCACCACAGCCCGATCATCCGCGCCGGAAGCCACGGCGCAATCACCGGGGTGGCGACGCCGAGGATCAGCGCGCCGAGCGCGATCATCTGGAACGCGGTCTTCCACTTCGCCAGTGCGCTCACCGGCAGCGACACCTGCAGCCCGGCGAGGAACTCGCGGAGGCCCGACACCGTGATCTCGCGCAGCAGGATGACGAGCGCCGGGATCACCGCGAGCCCGTGGATCGCACCGAGATGCACGAGCATGACGATCGTCGCCGCAACCATGATCTTGTCGGCGACCGGATCGAGGAACACTCCGAGCTTCGACACCGTCCCCCGCGCCCGCGCGAGATAGCCGTCGAGATAGTCGTTCGCCCCGGCGATGCAGAACAGCACGAATGCCGCGAGCGTCCCCGCGACGCAGGGGTCCCACAGCAGAGCCCCCAGCACCGGCACCTCGAAGATCAGGCTGAGCGAGAGCAGATTGGCGAGGCTGG
>JBBSFF010000364.1:0-2410 GCA_038238995.1 Sphingomonadales bacterium | reverse complement strand
GGTCGCGGCCGTGTTCGAGCGGCACGACGCAGGTCGGGCCGTCGCCCTCGCCGACGTCGGACAGCAGCAGGATCGTCGTCAGTTGCGGCGCGTCGTCAGTCGGCACGACGAGCGTGTGGTTGCCGTAATCGCGGTGGTGCGGCTGATCATAATCGATCGCTCCGGCATATTTTGCCCACAGCTCGACCTTGTACAGGTCGATGTCGGTCGACCCGAGGAAGCGCTCGGCGGCGTCGACAAGGTCGGGCAGCACCGGCAGCGCATCGAGCGCGGGCGCGTCGTACGGGAAATAGCGGATGCCGGCGAACTGGCTCGCGGCGAACTTCGCGCGCAGAGCGGGGTCGGCGAAGTTCGCTCCCGGCGTCGGGTAGATCGACCATAATGCATTGCGCGCGGCGGCGAGCGGGGCGGGCGCGAGAAAATCCGGCACCACCGCGAAGCCTTGCGTGCGAAAGTCGTCGAGCGCGGCGTCGGGGACGCGCACCAGCCTAACGTACGTCGGTCAGCGTCGCGTGCCGGATCGCGCATAGCCAGTCGTCGCCTTCGGGCCGCCACACCTCGGTGACGCGGCGGACGACGGTCTTGCCCGCCGCATGCGCCCGGCCGCGCGGCGTGACGGTTTCGCACCCCATCAGCACGACTTCCCCGTTCGGCCGGATCGCGGCGTATTCAATGTCGCGGACGATCGAGTGATAGTCGATCAGCCCGGCGCGGAAGCCCGCCGCCGCCAAGTCGTTGCCGATCACTCGCTTGGCCGGGCTGTTGACGACGCACTCGGGCGCCATCGAGCGCATGAAGCCGTCGACGTCGCCTGCGAGGATCGCCGCATCGGTCGCGTCGAGGTTTGCGCAGACGGCGACGATGGCCGGATCGTCCCAGATCGCGCGGACTGCGTCGGTCGTCGCTTGCGTCGTCATCGTCGCGCCCCCTGCCAACGAGTCTCAGTATATCCCGCCGCTCTTGCGGAGGAAATCCGAATCCGACCGGACGACGACACGGCCCCGTTCCGCGACCGGGTCGCGGACGAGGCTGCCGGTCCGGCGGGGTTCGCTCTCGGGCTTGAATGCTTCCCAGATGATCGACGCCTTGATGTCGGTATCGTCGGGCGTACCGCCATAGACACGCTTGCCCGACCGGCGCTCGATCTTGACCATGCGGATGCCGGGCGCGACCTGGAACGGGGTCTTCGGCATGTCCTTGAGCGCGACGGCGGCGAATTGGTGGAACACCGGCACCGCGATCGTCGACCCTTGCGCGCCGCCACCGAGGCTGCGCGGCTTGTCGTAGCCGAGATACAGCCCGCCGATCAGATCGGGGGTGCCGCCGACGAACCAGACATTGGTCGGGCCGTTGGTCGTGCCGGTCTTGCCCGCCATCGGCCGTTCAAAATCGCGCAGCCGCACTGCCGTGCCGCGAGTGACGACGCCTTCCATCAGGTGGACGATCTGATACGCGGTGCGCGGATCGATCGCCTGCTTTGGTACGCCGCCGGGACGCGGCATCGGCTCGCCGGCATAGTCGGGAGTGTTGCAGCCGTCGCACTGCCGCGGGTCGGCGCGCCAGATGACCTTGCCGTCGCGGTCCTGGACGAAGTCGATCAGGGTCGGCGTCATCCTGCGCCCGGCGTTGAACAGCTGCGAATACGCGTTGACCATCCGCCCGACCGTCGTATCGCCTGCGCCGAGCGCGATCGCCAGCACCGCTGGATACTCGCCGACACCCAATGCCTTCGCCTGCGCGACGACCTTATCCATGCCGGTGTTGTACGCGACGCGCACCGTCATCAGGTTGCGCGACTGTTCGAGCCCCCAGCGCAGCGTTTGCGCGCCGGCATAGCCGCCACCGAAGTTCTTGAAGCACTTGGTCCCGAGCGAGCGCGTCTGAAACACGCAATACGGCGCGTCGACGACGATCGACGACGGCGTGAAGCCGTTGTCCATCGCGGTCGCGTAGACGATCGGCTTGAAGGTCGATCCCGGCTGGCGCAGCGCCTGCGTCGCGCGGTTGAAGCTCGACGCGCGCGCGTCGAAGCCGCCGACCATCGCCAGCACCCGCCCCGAATGCGGGTCCTCGGCGACAAACCCGCCCGAGATCGCCGGAATCTGGCGAAGGGCATAAGCGCGGCCCGATTTCGCCACCGGCACGACGTCGCCCGCCTTTAGCAGCCGCGCCGACGGGACATTGTTGAGTGTGCTCGTCGCGCTCGACGCGAGCAACGTACCGGTCGACCCGTCGGTGAAGCCGATGTGAAAGTCCTCGCCTTCGCGTGCCAGCACGACCGCCGGATACCAGTCGGCATAGCCTGTGCCGAGGCGGACGCCCTGCAACCGTTGCGGCCAGCCGTCCCCCGAATCGATATGCGCGGGCGCGCCGTGCCAGCCCTTGCCCCGATCGTAGCGGACCAGCCCGT
>JBBSFF010000363.1:0-2414 GCA_038238995.1 Sphingomonadales bacterium | reverse complement strand
GCCGTCGCGCGCGCGCTGGCGGAACGCTTCTGGCCCGGCCCGCTGACGCTCGTTCTCACCGCGCGCCCCGGCAACGGCATCGCCCCCGCCGTCGCCGCCGGGCTGCCGACGCTCGCGGTCCGGGTCCCCGCGCATCCGGTCATGCGCGCCGTCCTGACCGCTTTCGGTCGCCCGCTCGCCGCGCCGTCGGCGAATGCGAGCGGGACGATCAGCCCGACCACCGCCGCCCACGTCGCCGCGAGCCTTGGCGGGCGCATCCCGCTGATCGTCGACGGCGGCGCGACGCCGGGCGGGCTCGAAAGCAGCATCGTCCGGGTCGACGGCGACCGGGTATCGTTGCTCCGCCCCGGCAGCATCCCCGGCGCGCTGCTTGGCATCAACGCCGAGGCGGGTGGCGGCATCGTCGCGCCCGGCCAGTTGGCGAGCCACTACGCCCCGGTGCAGCCGCTCCGCTTCGACGCGACCGGGGCCCTTCCCGGCGAGTTCCTGATCGGGTTCGGCGCGGTCGGCGGCGACATCACGCTCTCGGCGACCGGCGACCTCGCCGAAGCCGCCGCTGCGCTGTTCGCCGCGCTCCATATCGCGCAGGCGAGCGGGGCGACTGCGATCGCGGTCGCCCCGGTCCCCGACTCGGGCGTCGGCGTGGCGATCAACGACCGGTTGCGACGCGCGGCGGCTCCCCGGGTTTGACGCGGCCCGCGACCGGGGGTTCGATGCCAACCCGCGCCAAGCGGCTACTTGTTCGCGATATACGTCTAAGACGTTGTTATCCGTTGCGAACGCCGCCCGCACGACATCGCGCACACGCGCTTCAAGTCCCCGACGCCCCGGCACGGGTTGCGGCACGGCCTGCTCGCGCGCCCGAACGCGAGCCCGCCGTCACGGGAATCCTCGCCCGCCTCGCCCCCGCAACGCGGCGCGCTAGCGGTACCCCAGCTGGCGTCCCGCGAGGTCGAGCATGATCTCCTCGCTGCCGCCGCCGATCGCGTTGACGCGGACCTCGCGGTAGATGCGTTCGACCTTGCTGCCCTTGAGGTAGCTCGCGCCGCCCAAGACCTGCGCCGCCTCCCGCGCGACGCTTTCGAGCATCCGCGTCGCCTGGACCTTGAGCATCGCGAAGTCGGCGGGCAGCCCCTTGCCGGACTTGACCTGCCACGCGCACAGGTCGACCCACGCCTGTGTCGCGTTGATCTGCCGCGCCATGTCGGCGAGCTTGATGCGGATCGACTGGTGCTGCGCGAGGCGCTTACCGAAGGTCTCGCGCGTCGTCGCCCACGCGACCGCTTCGTGCAAGCACACACGGGCGAAGGCGCAGCACGAATGCGCCATACCGAGCCGCTCGCCGTTGAAGTTGCGCATGATTCCACCGAATCCCGCGTTCTCGGGCCCGATCATGTTTTCCGGCGGCACCTCGACGTTGTCGAAATACAGCGCGGCGGTGTCGGAGCAGTGCCAGCCCATCTTCTCGAGCGGGGTCCGGGTGAAGCCCGGCATGTCGGCTTCGATCAGCATCAGCGAGATGCCGCCCATGCCCGGGCCACCGGTGCGGACCGCGACGGTGACATAATCGGCGCGCATGCCGCTGGTGATGAACATCTTGCCGCCGTTGACGACGTATTTGTTGCCGACGCGTTCGGCGCGCGTCGTCAAGGCGGCGACGTCCGAGCCGCCGCCCGCCTCGGTGATGCCGAGCGCGATGATCTTGTCGCCGCTGAGTACCGCTGGCGCGATGCGGCGCTTCATCTCGTCCGAGCCGAGCGCGAGGATCGGCGGCAGGCCGATGCCGTGCGTCATCAGCGACGCGGTCAGCCCGCCTGCACCCGGACGTGCGAGTTCCTCCGACTGCGTCAGCGAATGAAAGATGTCGAAGTCCCGGCTGTGCCCGCCGTATTCTTCGGGATAACCCAGCCCCAAAATCCCCGCCGCAGCGGCCTTGCGGTGCAGCGCGCGCGGCAGTTCGCCGTCGGCTTCCCACTGGTCGATATGCGGCGTGATTTCGGCAGCGACGAAGCGCCGAACCGTGTCGGCAACTGCCGCGTGCGACTCGTCGTAGAACGGCGAGCGCGCGCGCCAGTCGTCGAAGGCCGTCATGCCGCCCGCTTCAGCCGCGCGGCATAGCCCTTGCGGAACTTTGCCAGCTTCGGCCCGACGACGGCGGCGCAATAGCCGTTCGATCCGGCGTTATTAGCATAATAATTCTGGTGATAGGCCTCAGCCACATACCACGGCGCATCGGCTTCGATCGTGGTGACGATCGGCGCGTCCCAGTCGGCCTGATTGCGGACGATCGCCGCTTCGGCTGCGGCCTGCTGCTCGCGTGAATGCGGGAAAATCGCCGAGCGGTATTGCGTGCCGCTGTCGCCGCCCTGGCGGTTGAGCGTGGTCGGGTCATGCGTGTGGAAAAAGATATCGAG
>JBBSFF010000362.1:0-2423 GCA_038238995.1 Sphingomonadales bacterium | reverse complement strand
GTTCATGCCGATGCCGAAGCGCATCCGCAGCACCCGCTCCTCGCGCGGCGTCAGCGAGGCGAGCACGCGGGTCACGGTCTCCTTCAAATTGGCGTGGATCGCCGCATCGACGGGGATGATGGCGTTCTTGTCCTCAATGAAGTCGCCGAGGTGGCTGTCCTCCTCGTCGCCGATCGGGGTTTCGAGGCTGATCGGCTCCTTGGCGATCTTCATCACCTTGCGGACCTTTTCGAGCGGCATCGACAGCCGTTCGGCGAGCTCCTCCGGCGTCGGTTCGCGCCCGATCTCGTGAAGGATCTGGCGGCTGGTGCGGACGAGTTTGTTGATCGTCTCGATCATGTGGACCGGGATGCGGATCGTCCGCGCCTGGTCGGCGATGCTGCGGGTGATCGCCTGCCGGATCCACCACGTCGCATAGGTCGAAAACTTGTAGCCGCGGCGGTATTCGAACTTGTCGACCGCCTTCATCAGCCCGATATTGCCTTCCTGAATAAGATCAAGGAATTGCAACCCCCGATTGGTGTATTTCTTCGCGATCGAGATGACGAGGCGCAGGTTCGCCTCGACCATTTCCTTTTTGGCGATCCGCGCCTCGCGTTCGCCCTTCTGGACCATGTTGGTGATGCGGCGGAACTCGCCGAGGTCGACCCCGGTCGCCTGCGCGATGTCGGCGATGTCGAGCCGCACGTCCTCGACCGCCTGCCCCTCGCCGTGGGCGAACGCAGCGAACTTCTTGTCGATGACGGCGACGCGCGCGGTCCAGCCCGCGTCGAGCTCGTGCCCCATATATTCGTCGAGAAACTGCTTGCGATTGATCTTATGACGGTCGGCGAGGCGCATCATCGTGCCGCCAAGGCCGAGCAACCGTCGGTTATAGCTGTACAGCTGGTCGACGAGATATTCGATCTTGTTGTTGTTGAAGTGGATCGACTGAACCCCGGCGGTCAATTCCTCGCGCAACTTTTTATACTTGCGCTCGTCCGACGACGGGTAGGCGGCATTGGCGCGGAACGCGTTCAGCCGGTTTTCCTGAAGCTTCTTGAACTTCCCGTACGTCGCGGTGATCTCGGCGAACTTCGCCAGCGCGTCGGGCTTGAGTAACTCCTCCATCGCCGCGAGCGACAGGGTATTGTCCTCGTCGTCCTCGTCGGGGATCGCGGCGGTGCCGTCCGGGCGGGTGCGCCCGGTGAAGGCGGCCTCCTCCTCCTCGTCGGCGTCGGCGGGGGCCGAGACGATGTCGGGTTCGCCGTCTTCCTTGTACGCGACGGTCGGCAATTCGGTTCCGGTGGTCGTCGCCTCGCCCTCGACCGGCGGCTTGACCAGCATCGCGTCGAGATCGAGGATTTCGCGGAGTTGCATCCGGCCTTCGTTGAGCGCGTTCGACCAGTCGATCATCGCGGTAAAAGTCATCGGCGATTCGCACAGCCCGGCGATCATCGTGTTGCGCCCGGCCTCGATCCGCTTGGCAATCGCGATCTCGCCCTCGCGGCTGAGCAGTTCGACCGCGCCCATCTCGCGCAGGTACATCCGCACGGGGTCGTCGGTGCGGTCGAGCGGGGCGGCCTTGACCGCGACGGGGGCGGCGACGACGGGGTCACCCTCGGTCGCTTCTTCTTCCTCGTCGTCGTCGGCGGCGGCGCGCGCGGGTTCCGCGCCTTCTTCGGCGGGTTCGTCGTTCTCGATGAGGTTGATCCCCATCTCCGACAGCGCCGCCATCACGTCCTCGATCTGATCCGACGTGACCTGCGGCAGCGCATCGTTCAGCTCGTCATAGGTAATGTAGCCGCGTTTTTTGGCGCGCGCGATCAGCTTCTTGATCGAGGCTTCGTTGAGGTCGAGCAACGGCGCGCCGTCGGCCTCGGGCTTGATGATGGTGTCGTCCCCGTTGCCGGTCCCGCTCGTCTTTGCCATAACTATAGTACGTCCAATCAAGCGTGTCAGGGCCGACTCGGGCGAGGGCGGTGGAGCCGCTTACTCGCTCTCGGCGACAATTCCAATCGCATGGCTCCCGATTACCAACTCGCTATCGGATAATTCGGCACGCGCAATGTGGTTGCGTCGCACCGCGGCAAAATCGGCTTCGGCCATGCTTGATCGGAAGTGGGAATTCGTCGCGGCGATGTCATCCCCCACGCGCGCTGTGGCGAGCAAGGCATCGAGAAAATTGACGAATTGTTCGCGTGCAACGGCGGCGGGAGTGTCCGCGCGGACGAACCCGAGATTGCCGACACCGGGTCGGTGCCGCGCCATGACCGAGTCGGCGGCGGCTCCGGCGCCGTGGGCATCGACGTGGGCGCGAAGCGCGGTGGGGGTTGCGTCCGGGTCGGCGGTCACCGCGTCGAGCATCGCCGCAAGCAACGCCGCGTGTCCGGGGTCGGCGACCGTGAGCGATGCGAGCCGTTCGAACCCGGCGTCGATCAGCT
>JBBSFF010000361.1:0-2429 GCA_038238995.1 Sphingomonadales bacterium | reverse complement strand
CGGCGTCGCCACCGCCGCGCTCTACCCGAAGATTTCGCTCGGCGGATCGGTCGGCACGTCGGGGATCAGCATCGGCCAGCTCGGCAGCGACCGCGGGCTGACCTTCAGCGTCGGGCCGCTGCTCAGCTGGACCTTCCCCAACATCACCGTCGCGCGCGCGCGGATTCGTCAAGCCGAGGCGACGAGCGAGGGGGCGCTGGCGAGCTTCGACCGCGCGGTGCTGACCGCGTTGCAGGAGACCGACACCGCGCTGACCGACCTTGGCAGCGAACTCGATCGGCAGGCGGCGCTGACCTCGGCGCGCGATTACAGCGCCGAAGCCGCGCGGATCGTCGGGCTGCGGTACGGTGCGGGGGCGGAGAATTTCCTTGCCGTCCTCGACGCGCGGCGGACGCTGGCGACGAGCGAGGCGACCCTCGCCGCTTCGCGTGCCCAGCTGACGACCGATCAGATCGCGGTATTCAAGGCGCTCGGCGGCGGGTGGGAAAACGCGCCCGAAACAACGACATCGGCAAAACTTACCCAACCGTAACGCATCTTTCCCCGACCTTAGGCCGTAGCTGCGCCGAGTCTTAAGGTGGTTGGTCATGTCGGTTCGATCGGTCGGTGAATTTCGTACGGTGGCGATCGCGCATCCGTTTCCGCTCGCGGTCGACGCGCTGGTGACGATCGCCGCCGCCGCCGGGCTCGCCGCGCGCGCGGCGACGACGCGTGACGCACTCGACGCCGATATCGCGGTCGTCGCCGCGCGGCCCGACGGCATCGCCATGCTTCGCGAACGCCGCGCGGCGGGCAAACCGACGATCCTGCTGTTCGATGCACCCGACCCCGACGCGCTGCTCGCCGCGATCGAACTCGCCGCCGAGGGGGTGCTGTTGACCAGCGCACCGCTCGAGGCGGTGGCGGCGTGCGTCGCCGCCGTCGCGGCTGGCGTGCAGTGGCTCGATCCCGACGCGACGCGGCTGATCATCGACCGCGTCGCGCGTCCCGCGGTCCCGGCGCTGACACGGCGCGAACGCGACGTCGCCAACCTCGTCACCGCCGGGCACCGCAACCGCGTGATCGCCGACGCGCTCGGCATCTCCGAAGGCACGGTCAAGATGCACCTGCACAACGTCTACGCCAAGCTCGGTCTTGAAAGCCGGACACAGCTGGCGATGGAATTGAGCAGCCGCGCGGCGGCAATCGAGCTGACCAGCCGGGCGGCGTGATCAGTCGTTGAGCTGAATCACCGATACCGTCATCGCGATCTGGCGCACCGCGCCGCCGGTCGTCAGGAAGGCGATGTCGGCGGCGTCGCGGCCGGTGGCGATGCGGATCAACCCGTCGCCGGGGGCGAGGCGCGTCGGATCGGCGAGCCACCACTGGCCGCCGACATAGACCTCCATCACCGCGTGGAAATCGGCGGGTTCGAGCCGCCACGCATACGCCCCGACCGCGCGCGCCGGGATGTTCGCCGCGCGGCACAGCGTGATGCCGAGGTGGGTGAAATCGCGGCACACCCCGGCGCGGTCGACGAAGGTGCGTTCTGCAGTCGTCTCGGCATCGCTGACGCCGTGGAGGTAATCGACCTCGGCGTGGATCCAGTCGAGGATCGCGTGGACCTTTGCCCCGCCGTTGCCGACATGGCCGAATTCGCGCAGCGCGAAACGCCCGAACTTGTCCGACGGGCAATATCGGCTCGGCAGAAGATAATCGAGCGTCTCGGGGGGCAGCTCGTCCCAGCGGTGCTGGCGCGCGTCGTCGGGGATGCGCTGCCGCGGCGCGACGTCGACCGTCGCGGTATAGCCGAGGTCGACGTGCCCCTCGACCTCGCCGCGCAGCATCCGTGTGCCGTCGGCGGCGGTCACCGATACCAGCCGCGCGCCCGAACTCAGGCCGAGCGTTTCGGCGACGATGACCTGGTCGGCGCTGCCCAACACCTGCACCTTGGCGATCGCCTCGACCGCGACGTCGAATTCATAGGCGAGGTTGCATTGCGCGAAAAGCCGCATGGGATGCTGACCGGCGTTGAGGTGGCGGGGAGGCGAGGGTCACGATCGTGCGCTGCCGGCGTGGTCGCCGACGACACGGTCGCGTCGCATCACGATATGCGCGTTCACCCGCGATTCCGCCACGACAAAAGCGGCACCGGAGATGACAGTTTCGTGGCGCGTCGCAGCGGCGGCTGACCGATCGGCGGCGCGGATCAGTCGTTGTCCTCGGGATCGGGGAAGCTGAACGGATCGGTGCGCGTGGGGGCGGTCGGGAAGAGGCCGCGCGGTAGCGGCTCGGCACGATTGGCGCTGTCGAGCAGCATCGCGGCAAGCACGACCGACGCCTGTCGCAGATCGGCCGCCTTGAGGTGATCGTAGGTGTCGACGTTGGAATGATGGACGCGCGACGCGTAGTCGAGCGGGTCCTGGACGAACTGGAAGGCGGGCAGGCCG
>JBBSFF010000360.1:0-2432 GCA_038238995.1 Sphingomonadales bacterium | reverse complement strand
CCGGCGTCACCGGCGCGAACCGGACCGGGCGGCCCTTCACCGGCGACCACGCCGGAATACTGCTGTACGCAACGCTCGCGAAATTCGGCCTGTCGCAAGGGGACTTCGACGCCCGGGTCGACGACGGCCTGACGCTCGACGGTGTATTCATCAGCAACGCCGTTCGCTGCGTCCCGCCCGAAAACAAGCCGACGACCGCCGAGGTCCATACCTGCCGCCCGTTCCTGACCGCGCAGCTCGCGAGGCTGCCGAACCTCCGGGTCGTGCTCGCACTCGGCGGCATCGCGCATCAGTCGGCGGTCAAGGCGCTCGGCGGGAAGCTGCCGAAGGTGCCGTTCGCGCATGCGGCGGTCCACCGGTTGCACACCGGCATCACGCTGGTCGATAGCTACCATTGCTCGCGGTACAACACGAACACCGGGCGGCTGACCACGCCGATGTTCGAGGCCGCCTTCGCCGCCGCCGTCGCGGCGCGCTGACTATTTCGCAGGCTTGGCCGCTGTCGCCTCGATCTCGACGAGGAACGCCGGACCCGCGAGCGCCGCGACCTGAACGGTCGAGCGCGCGACGGTCCCGGGGTTTTCCGGCGTGCCGAAGAACATCTTGAAGCCCTCGTTCATGCCGCCGAAGTCCATCTTGCCACCCATATCGGGGGCGGCGGCGACGAACACCGTCAGCTTGATGACATCGGCCATCGTGTAGCCGTGGCTGGCGAGGATCGCCTTGATCTTGGTCAGCGTGCTGATCGTCTGCGTTTTGGTGTCACCATAGTCGGCCATCGTCATCGCCGGCGACGGCGGCTTCGTCGCGTCGATCGGCGCCGCGAGCTGGCCGCTGAGGTAGAGCATTTCGGCGCCCGGCGTGACGGTCACGCTCTGGAGGATCAGCCCCGGCGGCGTGTTGGCGTGCTTGACGACGGCGGCGGCGGCGGGCAGCGCGACGGCCCCCATCAGCGCGGCGGCGATCATAACTGTGGACAGTCGGCGCATGCTGAAACCCCCGTGAAACGACGAACGGACAGCGGCGACTTGCCGATGCCCGTTCGCTTTAGACTGCCCTGCCGGCGCCTTCCACCTAGAAGCTGAGCTTGGCGCGGGCATACCAGAACCCGCCGTTGAACCCGAACGGTCCGCCACTGCGCGGGTAGATCGAGCCATCGCCGAGCGCCTGGGTCGACGCGAAGACGTTGTTGACGCCGGGCACGTGCTGGATCTTGTCGGGCTTGGCGCTGAACAGGTTGTTGCCGCCGACCGACAGCGTCAGGAACTTCGTTACGTCGTAGCCGAGGTCGAGATCGGTGGTGAACTTCGCCCCGAACTTCTGTCCGATCGGATAGCCTTTCGAGTCGAGGATCGGATAGTCGTTCGCGTCGATCCAGCTGCCGTAATAATTCTCGCGAACGGTGACGCCGAACCGGTCGTGACTCCACACCGCCGACAGAGTGGCGCGATGGTTCGGCGCGAGGTGGGCGATGTCGACAACCTGCGCGTCGTTGATCACCTTCGGGTCGCGCTTCGTCACGCGGCTGCGGTTGAAGTTGTACGCGAGCGTGATGTTCAGGTCGCCCGGATCGACCAGCGCCGCACGATACGTTGCGACGACGTCGACGCCCTGCGTGACGGTGTTGAACGCGTTCGTAAAGTAGGTCACCGCGCCGCCGACGCCGACCGCCGCAAGCGCGGGCTGCTTGGCGAGATCGGCCGCCGTCACGTTGAAGGTTTGCGAGATGCCGATCCGGTTCGTCACATAAATGCTGTAGCCGTCGACCGTCACCGTCAGCGCGCGGAGCGGCTTGGCGACGAAGCCGATACCGTAATTATAGGCCTTCTCCGGCCCGAGAATCTTGGCACCGTAATAGACGGCGATCGGATCCTTGTTCGGATAGGTGCCGACCTGAACCTGGTTGCCGGCGACGAAGGTCGTCGTCAGGATTTCGTCGTTCGACTGGCCCGGCGACGGCGCGTGGAACCCCGAACCCACTGTACCGCGGATCGAGAAGGCGTCGGAGAAGTCGTACTTGGCATTCGCCTTGTAGACGAAGGCACCACCGAACGTGTTGTAATGCTCATAGCGGCCGGCGAGCCCGACGCTGAGCGACTTGACGATGTCGGCCTCGAGGTCGCCGTAGATGCCGTAGCTGTTCTGGCCAAAGGTACCGGCGGCGATCGGGTTGGTCCCGCCATAACCGCTCGCACCCGGCGCCGAGCCGCCGCTGGTTCCCGCAGGAGTATAAACCCCCGCGCCGTTGTTGAAATACAGGTTTTGCGACGCGGCGTACGGGCCGGCACCGTACGATTGAAGGTCGCCCGCGGTCTGCGTGTAATCCTCGTGCCGATACTCGGCACCCGCCGAAATCGTCAGCGGGCTGGCAAAGCCGACCTCGACCGGTTGGCTAAGGTCGAGATTGACGTCGGTTTCCTTCTGGATCAGCT
>JBBSFF010000359.1:0-2463 GCA_038238995.1 Sphingomonadales bacterium | reverse complement strand
CGGTCTTCCTTCGGATCGGTCCGGATATTGTACAGCGTCTCGTTGCCGTCGAGGTCGCGGATATATTTCCAGTCGCCGTCGAGCATCGCCTCGATCGGTTGCGTCCGCCAGAACATCGGCGGCCGCACGAATGGGGTCGGCGACGCCAGCTGGGTCGCGAGGTCGAACCCGTCGTGCGGACGGTCGGCCGGAAGCGCCGCGCCCGCCGCAGCGACGAGCGTCGGGAAGATGTCTCGGCTGGACACCGGTCGCGCATACGTGGTGCCCGGCCGGACGTGTCCGGGCCAGCGCATCAGGAACGGCACGCGGACGCCGCCCTCGTCGTAGGTCAGCTTGCCACCGCGCAGCGGCTTCGTGCTGCAGATGTCGGCGACGTACGCCGCGCAGCCGTTGTCGCTGAGGAACACGATCAACGTATTCTTGGCGAGCCCCGTCTGGTCGAGATGCGCGAGCACCTTGCCGACGCTGTCGTCGAGCGCGCTCACCATCCCCGCATAGACGCGGGCCGACCGGTTCGTGATCTTCGGGAAGCGGTCGTAATATTTTTTCGTCGTTTGCAACGGCGTGTGCGGGGCATTCTGGGCGAGATAGAGAAAGAACGGCTTGTCCTTGCTCTGGTCGATGAAGGCGATCGCCTGATCGGCGAGCATTTCGGTGAGATAGCCGTCGCCCAGATCGACCGGTGTCCGCCCCGGACCGGTGATGATTGCATTGAGCTTGCCGACGGTGGCGTATGGCTGCGTGATCTCGCCGCTCGCATTCGGCGCGGTCGGCTCGGCGGTCGGCGGCGCGGCTGCGGTTACCGCCCGCGGCGGAAAGGCATTGACCGCATCGGGTGCGGTCGGTCGGATGAAATTGGTCTGGCCGGTCAAGAAACCCCAGAAGTAGTCGAAGCCGCGGTTGGTCGGGTAATGCTCGTCGTTCGAGCCGAGATGCCATTTGCCGATCACGCCGGTTCGGTAGCCCGCCGTCCGCAGGACCTCGGCGATTGTTACTTCTTTCGGGTCGAGCCCGAGATGGTCATGCGCATCGCGCGTCGACGGTCCATTGTTGAACTCGAAGCCGAACCGCTGCTGATGCCGCCCGGTCATCAGCGCCGCGCGCGACGGCGAGCAGATCGGGGCAGAGACATAGCCCTGGTGGAACACGACGCCTTCACGTCCGATCCGGTCGATGTTCGGCGTCTGGAAACGCCCCTTGAGATAGGTCGACACGTCGCCGTAGCCAAGGTCGTCGGCGAGGATGACGATAATATCTGGTCGCCCGGGCATCGGTGCCGTCGGCCGGGGCGCTGCCGAGGTCAGCACGACGGCAGCGATCGCGAGCACCGAGGCTCTAACCGCCCCGCCCGGGATTGCCCAACCTACCGTCTTCATCGCCTTCTCCCCAAGTTCGTCGTCTGACCTTGCGGCCTTATCGATCTTCACAACGCGCAACGTCATACTAACCGATCGGTAACCCGAATCACCATACGGGGTCGATAACAAATTCCCCCGACGCAAAAAACATGCCGGAGAGGCGGGGTCGCCATCAGCCGGTCCGGATAAAAAAGTCGAGTGCGGGTTCGAGGGTCGCGATCGCCTCGATCGCGTCGGGCGCGCGCCACATGAACTGTCGCACCCGCAATCCACTCGGCGACGCGTCGACGATCGTGAAGCCGTTCTTTTCGTGTGGCGTCAGCAGATCGGACACGCTGACGCCGGCGGGGTGGGTCGGCGGCTGCGCCCGGGCGGCGGATGGGAACGAGAGATCGTCGGTCCCGATCGGCCCGGCGAGGACCGCGTAGACCGGGCTCGCCGGTACGACGGCACCGCTCCGCTGCAGATGACCCGCGCCGACCGCATGCAGGTCGCCCGACATCACGAGGCTCGGTCGACCGCGGCTGCCCGCGATCGTCAGCAACCGCTGATGTTGGTCGAACCAGCCGGATCGCCAGCCGGGCTTCGCGACCTCCACCGTCAACCGCCCGTCGTGGCCGCTGACGTCGGCGTACCATTCGCCCCATTTGCCGGCCGTCCACCCCCACGGGGTCGACGGCGTCTGCATGACATGGATGATGCTGGTGTCGCGGGTGCGCTCGCCGATCCACTGCTCGACCCCGTCCGGGACGAAGCCGCCGTCCGTCAGGCTCAGATAGCCGCGGCAATCGTAGAGCAACGCTTCGAACAGCGTACCCCAGCGCAGCGAGCCGAAGCTGCCGCCGCCGGTATGCCCCGCCGGGGCGGCCCCGAGCAGATCGGGCCAGAACATACCCTGGAGCTGGTCGGTCAACGCCTTGCGGAACGGTGTCGGCGGGAACGTCGGCACGCCGTCGATCACCTGATCGTTGTCGAAATAATCGTGGTCGTCGCGAATGAACCACATCGGCGTGCTGCGGAAGGCGACCCCGTAGAGCTCGGCGATCTGAATGTCGCCGAGCTTTGCCAGGACATCGGTATTGACCGCCGAAACGGCGGTCGCGCT
>JBBSFF010000358.1:0-2477 GCA_038238995.1 Sphingomonadales bacterium | reverse complement strand
GCTGGCCGGCGTGGCGATCCTGTTTTGGAGCATCGAGCGCAGCGCGTCGGTGCGCGGTGCCGCCGCTACCGGGTGGTGGTTCGGCGTCGGCCACTTTACCGTCGGACTGTTCTGGATCGCGACCGCCTTCACCTACCAGGCGGCGATGCCCGCGTTCCTCGGTGTCGTCACCGTCGTCTTGCTGTCGATGTTCCTCGCGATCTACCCGGGGCTCGCGGCTGGGCTCGCGCGCGCATGGCCGCGCCCCGGTTGGAGCCGCCTGCTCATCTATGCCGCCGCGTGGATGGCGAGCGAGTGGTTGCGCGGGCACCTGCTGTCGGGGTTCGCGTGGAACCCGCTCGGCGCGGCGTGGCTGTCGGCGGGTAGTGTCGCGCTCGCTGCGGCTTGGATTGGGGCGCTTGGCCTGTCGGGGCTGATGGTGATCGCGGGGGGGTCGGTCATTCTTGGTGGGCGCGCGCTGCGGCGTCGCACGATGCCCGACTGGTGGCCCGCGCTGTTTCTTGTCGCTATCGTGTTTCCCACCACCGTGCGCATTTCAACCTGGGCATTGCCACCTCCCGCTCTCGCGACCGGGCCCCTTGTCCATCTCATCCAGCCGAACCTCGGGCAGGAACTCAAATACGACGATCCGGTTGTCCACATCGAGAGCTACCTCGCCCTCTCGCGCATCGCGCTCGGCCCGGTGCCGCATCCGCAGTCGATCACGATCTGGTCCGAGTCGGCGGTCCTCGACCTCGTCGCGGAAAGCCCCGCCGTCCGCGCGCACCTCGCGTCGATTCTGTCGCCCGGCGACCTCCTGCTGTTCGGCGGCGAGGCGGTGAAGCGCAACCCGGACGGGACCGCGGCGGCGGCGGCCAACAGCCTGTTCGCCCTTGACAGCAGCGGCGGGATACTCGCCCGGTACGACAAGTCGCATCTCGTCCCCTTGGGCGAATACGTTCCCGCCCGCCCGCTGATGAGCCGCCTCGGCCTGACCCGGCTGACGCCGGGGTCGATCGATTTTCTCCCCGGCCCTGGCCCGCGCACGCTCGATCTGCCCGGCTTCCCGGCGGCGGGCATCCAGATCTGTTACGAGGTGATCTTTCCCGCCGCCGTCGTCGACGAAGCCCACCGCCCGGCGTGGATCGTCAACATCTCGAACGACGCGTGGTTCGGGGCGTGGGGGCCGCCACAGCATTTGGCGCAGACGCGGCTCCGCGCGATCGAGGAGGGACTGCCGATCGCGCGCGTCACGCCGACCGGCATCAGCGCGATGATCGACGCCGACGGGCGGATCGTCGCGAGCATCGCGCCGCACACGGCCGCGTCGCTCTCGCTGCGCGTGCCGCAACCGCACCCGCCGACCCTGTTCGCCCGCTATGTCCACTGGACCAGTTTTGCATTCGGCCTGGGCTTGTTCGCGGGGGCGTTGGCGATCCGACGGCGCATATAAGGATAGCTTTATGAGCTTGCGCCGCCCTCGCGCGGTGCCTATCGATCGGCCCGATTGACCAGACAAGGGGCCCCCGATGGCGCGCAGCTCGTTCCTCTTCACCAGCGAATCGGTTTCCGAAGGCCATCCCGACAAGGTCGCCGATCAGATCAGCGACGCCGTCGTCGACCTGTTCCTGTCGAAGGACCCCTATGCCCGCGTCGCGTGCGAGACGCTGACGACGACGAATCGCGTCGTGCTCGCGGGTGAAGTCCGCGGGCTCGGCATGATCGATAAGGACGGCAATTGGGCCGACGGCGCGCTCGAGGAAATCCAGACCGTCGTCCGCGCGACGGTCAAGCGGATCGGCTACGAGCAGGATGGGTTCCACTGGCAGAACCTGTCGTTCGAGAACCATCTCCACCCGCAGTCGGCGCACATCGCGCAGGGCGTCGACGCGAGCGGCAACAAGGACGAGGGGGCGGGCGACCAGGGCATCATGTTCGGCTACGCGACCGACGAGACCCCCGACCTGATGCCGGCGACGCTGTATTATTCGCACAAGATCCTCGAGCGGATGGCCGCCGACCGGCATTCGGGCGCGGCTCCGTTCCTCGAGCCCGACGCCAAGAGCCAAGTCACGCTCGCCTACGAGAACGAGGTTCCGGTCCGCGCCACCGCGCTCGTCGTTTCGACCCAGCACGCGGTCGATTACTGCCTGCCGTGGGAAAGCGACGGCGCGGTCGGCGGCGATGCGGACAAGTATAAGGTGCTCCGCGACTATGTCGTCGGCGTCTTCCACGACCTCCTCCCCGACGGCTTCGTCACCGACGAGACCGCGATCTACGTCAACCCGACCGGGCGCTTCGAGATCGGCGGCCCCGACGGCGACGCGGGCGTGACCGGGCGCAAGATCATCGTCGACACCTACGGCGGTGCCTCGCCCCATGGCGGCGGCGCGTTCAGCGGAAAGGACCCGACCAAGGTCGACCGTTCGGCGGCCTACATCACGCGCTACATGGCGAAGAACATTGTCGCCGCCGGGCTCGCCCGCCGCGTGACGATC
>JBBSFF010000357.1:0-2481 GCA_038238995.1 Sphingomonadales bacterium | reverse complement strand
GAAACGCCCGTCGACCTTGACCGGCAGCGGCAATTAGACGACCACTTCCACGTCCGCAGGCGCTCATCGTAGTTGTCGCGCTGCGCTCATCATAATCGTCGGGCTACAGGTGCGGATGATGGACGTCATGGTCGACCTTTATTGCACCAGCTATCCTACCCCGCCGGCGGCGGTGACGCTCGACATCGACGAGACGGTTGATGTCGTCCACGGCGGCCAGCAGCTGTCGTTCTGGAATGGCCATTATGGCGAGCGGTGCTTCTTGCCCCTCCATGTTTACGACACCGCGACCGGCCGGCCGGTGGCGATGCTGCTACGCACCGGCAAGCATGCGGCCATTGCGACGCCGGTCACCTCAGCCCAGTGCGTGAACGCCTGGGTGCGGGCAGAGCGGATGGTGGCGGCGCTGGCGAGGGGCGGGCGGGCAAAGACGTTGGCGATTTGATCGTGGGTGGACAGGAAGCGCTGGACGTGGCGCGGCGACTTGAAGCCCTTCATGATGCGCTCTCGAACGAGGGCTTCGTCAACCAAACCACTTTACCCGAGACGACGGTTCCCTGTCGGAGGCAGACATGCTGCTCGATCAACGCTTCGGTAGGCGCTGCCGCTCGGGAGCGGCCGGCCGACTGCGCAACGCGCCTTCGATCAGACCTTCGAGCCGGATCACTCGGTCGCGGGTGTCTGATACCTTGTCGGTCAAGCTCTCGACCGACGTGTCGAGCCGGGTGACCCGGTCCTCGAGCTTGATCACCTTGCCGACGGCGTCGAGCAGGTCGCTCATCCAGGTCATTGAGCTGCGTCTGCCAGTGCGTCCAGATCGAGGAATGTACCAGCGGCCTCGATGCGAGCCGTAATCTCGTCGCGACGGGCCTGTTCGCGCGCCGGGTCGAGGAGCTGGTCGACCCGAGCGATGGTTCGGTCGAGCCTTGCTCCGATGCGATCGGCGGCGGCGTTCACCTGCACCACCAACTGGCGGACCGCAGCAACCTCTTCGGCAGTCGGCGCCTCGTCGGCCTGGCGCACCGCGCGGCGGACATACTCGGCCATGGTGAGACCCGCCGCGGCGGCGGCTTGCTTCCACCGGCTTTTCTCGTCGCGGTCGACGTTGATCAGAAAACCCGACATCCGCGCCGGACCTGTCGTTGCTGCCGAAGATGCCATAACTTTCTCGCCTAACTATATAGAGGATATATAGCAGCACACATCGTTGGCGCAAGAACGTCGCTTCGCAGCGACCATCACCAGTCAATCGGCGGCAAACCGCTTCGCCAGTCGCGCGCTCGCTCCGCTCTTCGCCGCCAGCTTCGCCCCGTAGCGCATCACCGTCTTCGCGTCACGCCAGCGGTACGCCTGCATGATCGCCGGCAACCCCTCCCCCGCCGCAAAATTGTCCTGCGCCACTCCGACCCGGATCGAGTGGCTCGACACCGCCTTGACCCAGCGCTCGAGCTCGGCCTCGCTCATGCTCCCAAGCAGCTTCTTGTCGAACGCGGCGCGAATCAGCCGCTTGTAGATCACCGCGATTGTGCCGGGGTGGAGCGCCCCCTCCCCGACTGTCCGCACCCCGCCGTCGAAGTAGGTCTCGACCCGGCGGAACAGCTCGCCACGATCGATATGCCCCATCTCGCGCCAGCGCTTAAGCGCCCGCATCGTCATCGGTGACAGATAGGCGAGCGCCCCCTCGCCTTCACGGTCGGTCTTACTGCGCGGAATCAGCAGCGTCCCCGCCCCCTCGCCGTCGGGCCCGTCGATATGGTCGACCTCGATCGCCACCAGTTCCGAGCGCCGACAGCCAGTGTCGTAGGCGAGCAACAGCAGCGCTTGGTCCCGCGCGCCGAGCATGTCCTTGCGGCACGCCTTGAGCAGCGTCGCGAGGCACACCCCCGCGGGCGGCCCGTCGAGGTCGGTGACGTCGCCCTTGAACCGGATCGCACGCGCCTGGCGCTGCCGCACACCGACGATCTTGCGCGCTGCCTTGTGCTCGAACCGCACCAGTGGTGCCGCAGTCGGGTCGTCGCGCCCCGCCATGCGGTACGCCCAGCCGATATGGACGAGATACCGCCCGATCGTCGCCGCGGCACGCTCGCCTGTGGCGCGCGCCGCGTCACTCCCGAGGTCCTGCCCCGACAGCGCACGGACGTAGGCGGCGACGGTGTCGGCGGTGGCGCTGCCGGTCTGTACCCCCGAGCGCCGGCACCAGCTGTCCCACAGGCGCAGGTCCGACAGGAACGCGCGCACGGTGTTTACCGACCACGCCCGCGCCGCGGCGGCGACCAGTGCCGGATCGAGCAGCTCGCGTTGCGGCGCAAGCGCGGTGATTTCGTCGACAATGACGGCGAGCGAGGCCGTCGGCGGCAGGGTCGTGAGGGCGGGAGCGGCCATCGCCGCCGATTACGCTCGAAACAGGCAAAATGCTAGGGTCGCGATAACGCTTCATTATCGCGACTAATAGCACTGGCACGGTAGACTGTAGGATCGGGT
>JBBSFF010000356.1:0-2487 GCA_038238995.1 Sphingomonadales bacterium | reverse complement strand
GGCGCGCTGATCCGGCTGAGCGACGGCCCCGACATCCTGACCCGGGCGAAGGCGTTCGAGCTCGTCGAACTCGGCGAGACCGGGGCGGCGGCGGCGGGCGGCAGCCGCACCGCGTCGTTCGCCGCGTTCCGCAACGCGCTCGACGAGGCGCGCGAGTACGCCGCGCGGCGCGGGCACGAGGTTGGCAACCACGAAAACCTGTACCCCCGCGCCGATACCGCCGCGCTCGTCGCGGTGGTCGAGGGGCGCCAGCCGCTCGTCGTCCATGTCGAGCGCGCCAGCGACATCCTCGCCGTCCTCGCGCTGCGGACCGACTTTCCCAGGCTCCACCTGATCCTGTTCGGTGCGCGCGAGGGGTGGGCCGTCGCCGACCGGATCGCCGCCGCGCACGTCCCCGTCATCACCTCGGCGATCGACGACCTGCCCGACGCGTTCGAGACGATCGCGTCGACGAAGTCGAACGTCGGGCGGATGGTCGCGGCGGGGGTGCTCGTCGGGATCGGCACGTCGGGGGGCGAATCGACCAACCAGCCGCGCAACGTCACGCAGTTCGCCGGCAACCTCGTCGCGCAGGGGCGGATGCCGAGCGGCGTCGGCGTCACCCGCGACGAGGCGATCAGCCTGATCACCCGCAACCCCGCCGAGATCTTCGGCATGACCGACACCGGCGTCATCGCGGCGGGCAAGCGCGCCGACATCGTGGTGTGGGACGGCGACCCGCTCGAATTGCAATCGGCCCCGGTCGCGGTGCTGATCGACGGGGTCGCGCAGCCGGTCACCTCGCGCCAGACCGAGCTGCGCGACCGGTACCTGAAGCTGCAGCACGACGCGCTGCCGCTGGCATACAAGCCGTGACGGTGCCGACCGCTTGTAAAAATATGGTCGTCATCCCCGCGCAGGCGGGGACCCATCATCACAATCGGCCAGGGTTATGGGTCCCCGCCTTCGCGGGGATGACGATCTGATGCTCCTCCTCGTCATCGCGCTTGTCGCCTTCGTCGGCAGCCACTTCCTCCTGTCGCATCCGCTTCGCGCGCCGCTCGTCAAGGCGGTCGGCGCGGGCGGGTTCGCCGGGGTCTATTCGCTCGTGGCGGCGGCGACGCTCGGCTGGGCGGTGGTCGAATGGCGGCGCGCGCCGGTCGACGTCGCCTGGACCGTTCCGGCGTGGGCGTGGCCGGTCGGCGGGGTCGTCATGCTGCTGGCGATGATCCTGTTCGTCGGGTCGGTGACCGCGCCCAACCCGGCGCTGTTGGGGATGCCCGCCGCGTCCGCTGCCGCCGCCCCGCGCGGGGTCCAGCGGATCACCCGCCACCCGATGATGTGGGCGTTCGCGATGTGGGCGGTGGTGCACGCGGCGCTCGGCGGCACGACCCGCGACCTCGCGCTGAGCACCGCGATCCTGACGCTCGCGCTCGTCGGCGCGTGGTTGCAGGACGGCAAGAAACGCGAGCAGCTCGGGCCTGCATGGGCGAGCCACGAGGCGGCGACGAGCTTCGTGCCGTTCGGGCGCGGCTTCGCCATGCCCGGCTGGACCGCGCTGATCGGCGGCATCGCGCTGTTCGCGGTCGCGACCTTTGCCCACCCCTATGCGGGCGGGCCGAACCTGTGGGGATTGGCATGAGTTTTCGCGGCAAGACGGTCTGGATCACCGGCGCGTCGGCGGGGATCGGTGCGGCGCTCGGCGCGGCGTTCGCGGCGGAAGGCGCGAAGCTGATCCTGTCGGGGCGCAACGAGGCGGCGCTCGCCGGGGTCGCGGCGGGATGCCCGGGCGCGCGGACGATCGCCTTCGACACGACCGAAATTGCCCGCCTCGACGATATCGTCGCCGACGCCGGGCCGGTCGACATCCTCGTCAACAACGCCGGGATTTCGCAGCGCAGCCTCGCGCTCGACACCGATTTCGAGGTCTATCGCCGGATCATGGAGGTCGATTTCTTCGCGCCGCTCCGCCTGACGCAACTCGTCCTGCCCGGCATGGTCGCGGCGAAAGCGGGGAGCATCGTCATGATCGCGTCGATCGCGGGCAAGGCCGGAAGCCCGATGCGGACGGGGTATTGCGCGGCCAAGCACGCGATGATCGGCTATGCCGACGCGCTCCGCGCCGAGATCGCGCAATACAGCGTCGCGGTCCACGTCGTCACCCCGGGGTTCGTCAAGACCGGCATCGCGGTCCACGCGCTGACCGGCGGCGGCGCCGAACGCGGCCACAGCGACCCGAACATCGACGCCGGGGTCAGCCCCGAATTCGCCGCCGCGACGATCCTTGCCGGCATGGCCGCGGGCCGCCGCGAAATCCTCGTCGGCGACGGGCCGGAGATGTCGCTCGGCCGGTTGCGCGGGGCCGATCCCGACCGGCTGTTCGACATGATGGCGGCGGGCGCCCCGATCGTCGCGCGCTGATATCGCCGCCGCGTCGGTTGCTAGCGCCCGGTCGCGCCCGCTATCATGCGCCATGACCAGGAAATATTTCGGTACCGACGGCATTCG
>JBBSFF010000355.1:0-2492 GCA_038238995.1 Sphingomonadales bacterium | reverse complement strand
TAGACCCAGAGCAGGCTGTTCTGCATCGGGATGCGGAAGTCGGGCGTCCACAGGTCGGCGGGGCGGCGGAACTTGCCGTTCCAGCTATGCGTGAACTCGTGCGCGAGCAGGTCGCGATCCGCGACATTGGCATCCCAGTCGAGGAAATAGTCCGGCGGCCCCTGATCCTCCGACGAGCGGTGATGCTCGAGCCCGAAACCATCGATCCGGTCCGACAGCGCGAACAGGAAATCGTAGTGGCTGTAGTGCTGCGCGCCGAACAGCTTGACCGCCTGCGTCGCGAGCGCGTGGTGGACCGCCCACTGCGTCGGGGTCGCACCCAACTGGTCGGGTCGCTCGGCGAAGATGTTGAGCGTCACGTCGGGCGACAGCGGCTCGGCGTGGAAAAACCGCCCGGCGAAGAGCGGCGAGTCGGCGAGCGTGTCGAGCGCGACCGGCTTGTACCGGATCGTCCCGCCCTTCGTCACGTCGTCGCTCGACCCCAGCGCGCCGGCCACGGTCCACCCGGCCGGAACGATCGCCGTCGGCTCGACCGTGATCTGCCGGACGAAATATCCCGACGGATACAGCACCGTCGAGATCCATTCGAGCGCGAGCATGTTCGGCGTCATCACCACCGGCCCCTGGTTGCCGTTGGTCGCCGACAGGAACTGGAACTCGACGTCGATCGAGGTCGCCCCGGCGGGGACGACCAGGTGGAAGGCGTGGACGTCGACCGTATCGCGCCGCCATGCGACGAGTGCGCCGTTGGCAGTGATCGTCAGTCCGGCGACCTTGTCGATCGCGCCTTGCGGGGCATGCGCGCCCGGCAGCCACGCCGGGTAGAGCAGGACGAGCGGCCCAGCGGCGACGGGGATCGTCTCCCTGATCCGGAAGATGCCGCGCGTGACGTCGCTGGCATCGACGCTCAGCCGCAGTGTACCGGGGTAGGGGATATCGCGGGCGGGCGGAATCGAATCGACGATCGCCAGTGCCTGCGGTCGGCTCGCGCCGGTCGCGGCATCGATCGTCTGCGCCGCTCCGCCGACGGACATGGTCGCGGCACACAGGGCCAAAATCATCGCTGAAGAAATTCTCATCGGGCGATATGGCGCAAGCCGACGTCCGCTGTCCATCCGCGCCGTCGTCCGGCAGAAGCCGTGGAGGATGGGGTGGGATTCGAACCCACGGTGAGCTTCCACCCACGGCGGTTTTCAAGACCGCTGCCTTAAACCACTCGGCCACCCATCCGGTGCTCATGCGCTTTTGACCATATCCTCGGGCGGTTGCAACCCGGTCGCCGCCGGGGCATGGCACCCGCGATGCTGGTTTCGCGTGATTTCATGATGTTGGCGGCGGCGCTGCTCGCCGCGCCGGGACAGGCGCAGACGCCGCCGTCGAACCCGGTGCCAGCCGCGACCGATCCCGAACTGCTACGCCCGCTGACGCCGCTGAGTACGTTCACCGTCGAGCCGGTCGCCGCGCCGGTCGCCGACGGCAAGCCGACCGTCATCCGCTACGACGTCACGGTCACCGGGCTCGCCGGGACTGGAGTCGCGGCGCAGTTCGACGGCTTGTCGACGCTGCGCGACAACAAGCGCCAGAGCGAGAGCGCGAGCCAGATCACCGCGCGCGCCGATGAGGACGCCAAGCTGCTCGAGAAGCTGCTCCGCACCGAAGGGTATTTCGATGCCCGCGTCGATTCGGCGATCACGCCGGTCGCGAACGATCCGACGCGGCTCGCCGTCGCGCTGACCGCGACGCCGGGCGAACGGTATCGCCTCGCGACGATCACCCTGACCGGCCCGGCGACCGTTCCGCCGTTGCTCGTGCGGACTGCGTTGCCGCTTGACACCGGCGCGCCAATCATCGCCGTCGACATAGAAAGCGCCGAAGCGAACATCAAGCTCCGCCTGCCCGAGCAAGGGTATCCGTTCGTCGCGCTCGGGCTCCGCGACATCGTCCTCGACGACGTCACCCATGGCGGCGACTATACCTTGCCGGTCGCGCCGGGGCCGCGCTCGCGCTTCGCCGGAGTGCGGCTCGCCGGGGAGCCGGTCCTGGCAGGACCGCACGTCGGCGTCATCGCGCGGTTCCGGCGCGGCGAGCTGTACGACAACCGCAAGGTCGACGACCTCCGCCGCGCGCTCGTCGCGACGAGCCTCTATTCGTCGGTGTCGATCGAACCGGTCGCGACCGAAACGCTCGACGCCGACGGCACCGCGGCGGTCGACCTGCGCGTCACCGGAGGCCGCGCGCCGCGGCGGACGTTGAGCGGCAGCGCGGGGTATGCGACCGGCGAGGGCGTCAAGGTGCAGGGGTCGTACATCGACCGTAACCGCTTCCCGCCCGAAGGCGCGCTCGGCTACGACGTCATCGCGGGCAACGAGCTCCAGTCGGCCGCAGCGACGTTTCGCCGGTCGAACGCCGGGCAGCGCGACCGCAGTTTCCAGCTCGGGCTGACCGCCGCGAACCAGAATTACGCCGCGTACAACGCCAAGACGGTGACGCTC
>JBBSFF010000354.1:0-2506 GCA_038238995.1 Sphingomonadales bacterium | reverse complement strand
GGTCACCCCATTCGCGGCCGTTGCCCGACTGCTTGTAGCCGCCGAACGGGGCCATCAGGTCGCCGCCCGCGCCGTTGAGGAACACCTGCCCCGCGCGAAGTTGTTTCGCCACCGCCTGCGCATGGCCGAGTTCGCCCTGCACATACGCTGCGAGGCCGTAGACAGTATCGTTGCCGATCCGGACCGCCTCGGCCTCGTCGGCGTACGGCAGCATCGTCAGGACCGGCCCGAAGATTTCCTCGCGCGCGATCGTCATGTCGTTGGTGACGTCGGCGAAGACCGTCGGCTTGACGTAATAGCCCGTTTCGAGCCCCTCGGGGCGCCCGGTGCCGCCGGCGACGAGAGTCGCGCCTTCGTCGATGCCTTTCTGGATCAGCCCCTGGATCTTGTTCCACTGCGCTTCGCTGACGACCGGGCCGATCTTGGCATTGCCATCTGGCGGCCCGACCGTCACGCCGTCGGCGGCGGCGGCGGCGATCGTCTTGGCCGCCGCCATCTTGCCCGCCGGCACGAGCATCCGCGACGGCGCGTTGCACGATTGGCCCGAGTTGTTCATCATCGCCACGACCCCGCGCGTCACCGCCGCGTCGAGATCGGCGTCGTCGAGGACGATGTTCGGCGACTTCCCGCCAAGTTCCTGCGCGACGCGCTTGACGGTCGGGGCCGCGTTCTTCGCCACCTCGATTCCGGCGCGGGTTGATCCGGTGAAGCTGACCATGTCGACCTCCGGGTGCGACGACAGCGCGACGCCGACGGTCGGCCCGTCGCCGTTGACGAGGTTGAACGCCCCCGCCGGAACCCCGGCAGCGTGGAGCACCTCGGTCCACAGCTGCGCGCTGAACGGCGCGATCTCGGAGGGTTTGAGGACCATCGTGCACCCGACCGCGATCGCGGGGACGACCTTCGTCGCGATCTGGTTGATCGGCCAGTTCCACGGGGTGATGAAGGCGCAGACGCCGATCGGCTCCTTGGTCAGCATCGTCGCGCCGCGCAATTCCTCGAAACGGTAGTTCTTGAGCACCTCGATGCCGGTCATCAAGTGGCCGACGCCGACCGCCGCCTGTGCCTGCATCGACAGCCAGCCGGGCGCGCCCATTTCTTCGGTGATCGCGGCGGCGATGTCGGCGTAGCGCTTCTGATATTCGGCGACGATGTTCTGGAGCAGCTCGATGCGGTCCTCGCGCGTCGTCGCGGCGAACGAATCGAACGCCTTGCGCGCCGCCATCACCGCCCGGTCGGCGTCGGCGGCGGTGCCCATCGCGATGACGCCCGCGACGGCCTCGGTCGCCGGGTTGATCACGTCGAGGCGAGCGGTGCCGAGCGGCTCGACCCACGCGCCGTCGATGTAGAATTTCGTATAGTCGCGCATCCCAAGGGCTCCTTTGTGATTGCCGCCATCGTAGCGCCGCCGGTCGCGCTATGCCAACATGTCCCGAACGAAATTGGCGAGGCCGAGCTGGCGCTTCCGCCGCAGCCGCTCGGCCTTGAGGATCGCGCGGATCTCGCCGAGGCAGGCGTCGGGATCGTCGTTGATCAGGATGTAATTATACTCGCCCCAGTGGCTGATCTCGGTCGCGGCGCGGCGCATCCGCTGGGCGATCACGGGGTCGCTGTCGGTGCCGCGTCCGCGCAGTCGCCGTTCGAGTTCGGCCATCGTCGGCGGCAGGATGAAGACGCGGACGAGGTCGGACGCCGCATCGGTCTGCTGGAGCTGCTGCGTCCCCTGCCAGTCGATGTCGAACAGTACGTCGCGCCCGCGCGCGAGCGTCGCCTCGACGGGCTCGCGCGGCGTGCCGTAGCGATGCCCGAACACCGTTGCCCATTCGAGCAGCTGATCACCCGCGAGGAGCGTGTCGAAGCCGGCATCATCGACGAAGTGATAGTCGCGTCCGGCGATCTCGCCGGGGCGCGGCGGGCGCGTCGTCACCGACACCGACATGACGATGTCGGGATCGTCGACGATCAGCCGCCGCGACATCGTCGTCTTGCCCGCGCCGCTCGGCGACGACAGGACGAACATCAGGCCGCGGCGCGCGGAGAACCCGCTCATGCCGGATCGGGGCCAAGCATCGCATCGGCGCGGACGATCCGGCGGAAGCGCGCCTCGTCGATCAGACCGAGCTCGAGCGCCGACTCGAGCAACGTCCCCCCGCTGTGGTGGGCGTGCTTGGCGATCTTGGCGGCATTGTCATAGCCGATCTCGGGCGCGAGCGCGGTCACCAGCATCAGCGAGCGGTCGACGAGTTCGGCGATGCGGTCGCGGTTCGGCTCGGTCCCCGCGACGCAGCGATCGGCGAAGCTGACGGCGGCGTCGGCGAGCAGCCGGATCGACTGGAGCACGGCATCGGCGATCACCGGCTTGAACACGTTCAGCTCGAGGTGCCCCTGCAGCCCGCCGATCGTCACCGTGACGTGGTTGCCCATCACCCGCGCCGCGACCATCGTCAGCGCCTCCGCCTGCGTCGGGTTGACCTTCCCCGGCATGATCGAGCTGCCGGGCTCGTTT
>JBBSFF010000353.1:0-2546 GCA_038238995.1 Sphingomonadales bacterium | reverse complement strand
GAAATCCAGTTCAGCGAACTCGGCAAGAAGGCGATCCTCAACAAGCTGATCGAAGCCGAGCAATTCGAGCGCTTCCTCGGCCGCAAGTATGTCGGAACCAAGCGCTTCGGCCTCGATGGCGGCGAATCGATGATCCCGGCGATGGAGTCGATCATCAAGATCGGTGGCCAGAACGGCATCAAGGAAATTATCTTTGGCATGCCGCACCGCGGGCGGCTCAACATGCTCGGTAACGTCATGCAGAAGCCGTTCCGGGTGATTTTCCATGAATTCGGCGGCGGCTCGGCGAACCCCGACGACGTCGGCGGGTCGGGTGACGTCAAGTATCACCTCGGCACCTCGACCGACCGCGAGTTCGACGGAAACAAGGTCCATCTGTCGCTGACCCCCAACCCGTCGCACCTCGAGGCGGTCGATCCGGTCGTCCTCGGCAAGGTCCGCGCGATCCAGACGGTGCGCGGCGACGACGATCACGGCGAGGTCTTGCCGGTGCTGATGCACGGCGACGCGGCGTTTGCCGGACAGGGTATCGTCGCCGAATGCTTCGGCTTTTCCGGGGTGACCGGCTACAACACCGGTGGCACGATCCATTACGTCGTCAACAATCAGATCGGTTTTACCACCTCGCCGCAGTTTGCACGATCGTCGCCGTATCCATCGGATGTCGCCAAGATCGTCCAGGCACCGATCTTCCACGTCAACGGCGACGATCCCGAGGCGGTAACCTACGCCACCAAGGTCGCGACCGAGTTCCGCCAGCGCTTCAAGCGCGACGTCGTCATCGACATGTGGTGCTACCGCCGCTTCGGCCACAACGAGTCCGACGAACCGAGCTTCACCCAGCCGCTGATGTACGCCGCGATCGGCAAGCATCCGCCGGTCAGCGAACTGTACGCCAAGCGCCTGATCGCCGAGGGCGTCGTCGACGACGTGTGGGTCGCCGACAATATCGCGCAGTTCACCAACCGGCTCGAGGGCGATTTCGCTGCCGCGAGCGGCTACAAGGCGAACAAGGCCGAATGGTTCGAGGGCCGCTGGTCGGGCCTCGGCAAGCCGAAGGACGACGTCACTGCGCGGCGGGCCGCCGAGACGGGAGTTGCGACCGACGACCTTCGCGCGGTCGGCACCGCGCTGGTGACGGTTCCACCCGCGTTCACTGTGCACAAGACGCTCACCCGCATTCTCGAGGCCAAGGCGACGACGATCGACGCCGGCGAAAGCATCGACTGGGCGACCGCCGAGGCTTTGGCGTTCGGCACGTTGCTGCAGGACGGTTACGGCGTCCGCTTGTCGGGCCAGGATTCGGGGCGCGGCACCTTCTCGCAGCGCCATTCGGTCTGGGTCGATCAGATCGACGGCAGCAAATATACCCCGCTAAAGTCGATCGACGCCAAGTTCGAGGTGCTAGATTCCCCGCTCAGCGAGTTCGGCGTGCTCGGTTTCGAATACGGCTATTCGCTTGCCGACCCGAAGACGCTCGTGCTGTGGGAGGGCCAGTTCGGCGACTTCGTCAACGGCGCGCAGGTGATGATCGACCAGTTCATCGCGGCGGGCGAAGCGAAGTGGCTCCGCGCGACCGGGCTCGTCATGCTGCTGCCGCACGGCTTCGAGGGGCAGGGGCCCGAGCATAGCTCGGCGCGGCTCGAGCGCTTCCTCCAGCTGTGCGCCGAGGATAATATGCAGGTGGCGAACTGCACGACGCCGTCGAATTATTTCCACCTGCTCCGCCGCCAGATGCTGCGCGATTTCCGTAAGCCGCTGATCGTGATGACGCCGAAATCGCTGCTGCGGCACAAGCGGGCGGTGTCGACCCTGGCCGATATGGCGGCGGGATCAAGTTTTCATCGGTGCCTCGACGATATTAACCCGGTCCCCGATACAAATGTGCGGCGGCTCGTGCTGTGTTCGGGCAAGGTCTATTACGACCTGCTCGATGCCCGCGAAAAGAGCGGTCGCGACGACATTTATCTGCTTCGCGTCGAGCAGCTTTACCCGTTTCCTGCCGATGTCGTCGCCGAATACGCCGCGCGCTTCACCGGTCTCGAGGACGTCGTCTGGTGTCAGGAGGAGCCGCGCAACGCCGGTGCCTGGCACTTCGTCGCGCGCCCGATCGAGGATGCGGTCGGGCGGCGGGCGGTTTATGCTGGACGTGCGGCGGCGGCCGCGACCGCGACCGGGTTGCTCAAGCGCCACAACGCCGAACAGGCGAAGCTGATCGCCGAGGCGCTCGGGGCGACGCGCTCGGAAGTCACCGCCGCGATCCGCGGTGGGCTGAAGTCGGTCCAGGCGGCTGAATAGTGCGCACCTCATCAATTAACGACGTCATCCCCGCGAAAGCGGCGACCCATCTCCAGCCGCTGGAGATGGGTCCCCGCTTTCGCGGGGATGACGGTCCTTTCTGGAATTAGATATGGCCACCGACGACACCAGCCCCGCGCTGGGCGAGTCTATCACCGAGGCGACCGTCGGCGAGTGGCTCAAGGCCCCTGGCGACGCGGTCGCCGCCGACGAGCCGATCGTCAGCCTCGAAACCGACAAGGTCGCGG
>JBBSFF010000352.1:0-2548 GCA_038238995.1 Sphingomonadales bacterium | reverse complement strand
CTGTTTCACTGGCTGGACACGCCGCTCCCGGTAGACGAACTGACGAGTCACGTCGCCGTCTTGCAGCAGATTCAGGACACGCCGCTTCTCTCGCTGGAAGGCATGGCGCAGCCCGACTCGCCGACCTATTACCTGCCGCCCGACGACGTGCTGCTGGCGGCGCTGCGTCCGGTCGACGGGTCGAGCTTTTGCGAATGGAAGGGGCACGCGCGCTATTTCGACGTGGTCGTCGACGGGCAGCGGATCGAGCGCGCCGCATGGTCGTACCCGGCACCGACCGAGGCCTTCGCCGCGCTGCGCGACCACCTTGCTTTCTACGCCGCGCCGTTCGACGGCTGCTGCGTGGGGGGCGAAGCGGTGACGCCGCAGCCGGGCGGCTTCTACGGCGGCTGGATCACCGCCGGCCTTGGCGGGCCGTTCAAGGGAATTCCGGGCAGCCACTTCTGGTAGGCGGCGGCGCGCCGGGCGGGTCTCCGCCTATTTCGACACGGCGACGAGGTTGTCGTCGGAATTGCGGTCGATGTGAGTGTTGTACGGGTCGACCCCGACCCACGTCGGCGCACGGTCGGTGACGAAGCGCAGCACGTGCTTGCCCGTCACGATCGGAACGCGCTTGAACAGCACGACCGCCTTGGGGTCGAACGCCTTGCGCCCCGGTTCGGCGGTGAACAGCCCGATGTCGATCGGCTCGGCGAGCGGCGTCTCGGTCTCCTTGCCGGTCCCATCGGCGTACAGCTTGCGCGCGGTCACCGTGAGGGCGACGTCGAACCGCCCGTCGGGACGCTTCGCCACGACCGGGTCGGTCGCCTTCAGATCCCAGATCGTGATCCGCTCGAACAGGTCGGTGATCAGCGGCTGGACGTCGGGCGCGGCCTCGGCGCGGAGCGCGGCGACGAGCTCGGTCGACATCGGATAGGGCGCGCTCTTGAAGCGGTAGCGGTCAAGCAGGGTCCGCAGCGCGCGGTTGACCGCCGCCTCGCCCATCCGTTCCTTGAGGAGGTACATCACGAGGCTGCCCTTGCGGTAATGGATATACCCCTGGCTCGCCTCGACCTTGACCAGCGGCAGTTCCTCGATCCGTTCGCTGCCGCGGCTGCGCAGATAGCTGTCGAGCTCGAACTTGAGGAAGCGCCGCATCGCGTCGCGGCCGTACAGATGCTCCATCACCATCAGTGCCGAATATTGCGCGAGCGTCTCCGACATCGACGTCGCGCCCTGCATGTCGGCCCCGGCGAGCTGGTGTCCCCACCATTGATGCGCAACCTCGTGCGCGGTGACGTAGGTCGCGTAGTCGATCTTTTCGGGGTCGCGGAAGTCGGCGATGAACCCGATCCCTTCCGAATACGGCATCGTCCCGGCGAACGCCTGCGCGAACTGCGCGTAATCGGGAAATTCGATGATCCGGGCGTAAGGGAACTGGTACGGGCCGAAGTTCGCCTGATAATAATCGAGCGCGAGCCCCATCGCGCGCAGCATCCGGTCGACGTTGGCCGGATGCTGGCGATCGTAATACACGCCGAGGTCGATGCCGACGTGGCGCACATGCTTCTCGGCGTAGCGCGCCGACTGGACCGAGAAGAAGTTGAGGATCGGTGCGGTGTCGACGAAGCGCACGGTGCGACGCTGGCCGACGACGACGTCGGATACCTTGGCTCCCGGCGCGATCGGCGTCTGGTCGGCGTCGGTGGTGACGGTGATGTCGCTCGTCGTCCAGTCGGCGTGCGCGTAATTGTGCGCCTGCGCCGATCGGTCGCCGAGCTTGGGCATCCGCAGGTCGGCGGGCAGGCCGTGCTTGCGGCGCACCGCGCGGTCGGTCAGCAGGCCGTCGCGGGTCATGCCGATCACCGGCGCGAATTCGCTGTTGTTGAGGAACGTACCGTTGTCGACGATGCGCTGGTCGTCGCCGCTGTTGCGGAACCCGCGCTGCCAGCGCTCGGTGGTGAAGCCGATCGTCCGCGTCTCCCCGGGCTGCATCGGCGTGTCGAGGTGGATGATGCGGTAGTTGAAGCGCGGCCAGTCGCGCGCGATTTTCGACCCCGGCACGGTGATCCGGGTCAGGCGCACGTCGCGGTCGCTGCGGATATGGAGGTCGGCGATCGGCGCGGCGGTGCGGTTGACGAGGGTGTAGGTCCCGTTGGTGACGGCGCGGCGGTCATGCGGGAAGAGCGCAATGTCGAACTTGACCGCGGCAACGGCGGGCTGCGCGACGGTTTCGTACGCCAGCAGCGTCTTTTCGTAATCGGCCCGCCAGTCGTTGCTCGACGTCCGGTTGCGATATTCTTCGAGCTGATTGGTGTTGTGGAAGATGAAGCCGCCGAGCCCGACGAACGCGGCGAGCGCGACCCCGGCGACGACCCCTGCCGGGCCCTTCAGCCGACCCGGCAGCCGCGCCAGCCGCGGCTTAAGCCGGGTCTCGGTTCCCCGCCGCCATGTCGCGAAGGCAAACACCATGAGCAGTACCGCCACCGCGCCCCAGTACAGGCGGAAGGCGAGCGCGCCCTCCCAAACGCGCCCGCTGCCGTTCATGTCGGACAGCGGCACCGACGGG
>JBBSFF010000351.1:0-2557 GCA_038238995.1 Sphingomonadales bacterium | reverse complement strand
GACAAGCACCTGCTGCTGACCGCCGCCTATACGATGACCAAGGTCTATAATTTGACCTTCCAGAAGGACGGAACGGCGTTCAGTTTCTTCGGCATCGACGACCTGAAGCAGCTCAATCCGACGCTGTTCCAGGGCGGCCAGCTCGATGGGCTGTTGCTGATCAAGAACGCCGAGGCGTCGCGGCGCGCGGGCATCCCCGAAAACCTCGAATCGGCGACCGCGACCTATGCTTTCGACAACGGTATCGCGCTCAACGCCGCCGTGACCCACGTCCAGTCGGTGTTCTCGGGCCAGTCGCAGGCGGTGCGCCTGCCGGCGTACACGCTGGTCGACCTCGGCGCGTCGTACGCCAAGAATGCATGGCTGTTCCGCGTCGTCGTCAAGAACGCGACCGATGCCCGCTACTTCCGCGCCAACTTCACCGAGCTGTTCGGCAGCACGATCGCCCTGCCCGAGAAGCCGCGCAGCTTCCAGGCGTCGGTCCAGTATTCGTTCTGATGCGCCCGGGGGTGCCGATCGCTCGGTGCCCCCGCGTCGTGGGCCGGACGTAGCGTGACAGGGCGCCTACTCCTGCTCGCGATCGCTGCCGCGTTGCTGATCGTCCCCGACAGCGTTGCGGCCGGTCCGGCGGCGCGATCGGTCGCCGATTGCGTCCCCGGCGGGCCGTGCAACCACCCGCTCCCGGTCCGGATCGTCATCGTCACGATGTTCGAGATCGGGCACGACGAAGGCGACGCCCCCGGCGAGTTCCAGCTGTGGAAGACCCGCCGCCATCTCGACACCCGGATCGCGTTTCCGCAAGGCTATCACGACCTGTTCTACAACCCCGACAGCCAGATTCTCGGGCTGGTCACCGGGGTCGGCAACATTCGCTCGGCGAGTGCGATCATGACCCTCGGGCTCGACCCGCGCTTCGACCTCGCCCACGCGTATTGGCTCGTCGCCGGGATCGCCGGGATCGACCCGCACGACGCGTCGATCGGCTCGGCGGCGTGGGCGCGCTTCCTCGTCGACGGCGACCTTGCGCACGAGATCGACGCGCGCGAAATCCCGAAGGACTGGAAGTCGGGCTATTTCGCGCTCGATTCGAAGGGCCCGGCCGATCCGGCACCCCCACGCCCGCGCGGCGAGGTGTACGAACTCAATGCCCGGCTGCGCGACTGGGCGTTCGCGCTGACCAAGGACATCGCTCTGCCCGACGACGCCGGGATCAAGGCCGCGCGCGCGCCGTTCGCCGGCTTCCCCAACGCGCAGCGCCCGCCGTTCGTCCTCAAGGGCGACCAGCTCGCGGCGATGACCTTCTGGCACGGCGCGCTGCTGACCGACTGGGCGAACGACTGGACGCGTCACTGGACCGGCGGCGAGGGCGAATTCGTCACCTCGGCGATGGAGGAGACGGGCACCTACCAGGCGATCGTCTATCTCGACCGGATCGGGCACGCCGACAAGGCACGCGTCATGGTCCTGCGCGCGGGCAGCAACTACACGATGCCACCGCCGGGCGTCGCCGCCGCCGCGTATCTGCTCCGTGAAAACGAGGGCTATGCCGGGCTGACCGCGGCGCTCGAAAGCCTGTACGTCGTCGGGTCGCGGGTGATCGACGAACTCGAAGCGCATTGGGACCGCTACTCGACCACCGTGCCGTGACCCTGACGGTGATCGCCAACGCCGATGTCGTCGCGTGCATCGACGACGGCGGCCGCGAGATCGCCGACGGCGCGGTCGCCTTCCGCGACGGGGTGATCGCGGCGGTCGGACCGACCCCCGACCTCGCGCCGCTGATCGCGGTCGCCGATACGGTGATCGATGCGCGCGGGTGCGTCGTCACCCCGGGCCTCGTCAACACTCACCACCACCTGTACCAGTCGCTGACCCGCGCGCTGCCCGGCGCGACGAACGCATCGCTTTTCGACTGGCTCAAGCGGCTGTACCCGGTGTGGGCGCGCTACCGGCCCGAGGATGTCTTCGCCGCGACGCAGCTCGGATTGGCGGAGCTCGCGCTGTCGGGCTGCACCATGACGTCGGACCATCTGTACCTGTTCCCCGACGGCGTGACGCTCGACGATTCGATCACGGCGGCGGCGGAGATCGGGCTGCGCTTCCACGCGACGCGCGGGGCGATGAGCGTCGGCGAGAGCGCGGGCGGGCTGCCCCCCGATGCCCTCGTCGAGGCCGAGGCGGCGATCCTTGCCGATACGATCCGGGTGATCGACCGGTTCCACGATCCCGCGCCGGGCGCGATGGTCCGCGTCGGCGTCGCGCCGTGCTCGCCGTTCTCGGTCAGCGAGGGGCTGATGCGCGACGCGGCGCTGCTCGCGCGCGACAAGGGAGTGCGGCTCCACACCCACCTCGCCGAAAGCGCCGACGATGTCGCCTTCTCGCTCGACCGCTTCGGCTGCCGCCCGGGCGAATACGCCGAACGCCTCGGCTGGACCGGCCCCGACGTCTGGCACGCGCACTGCGTCCAGCTCGACGCCGCCGAGATCGACCTGTTCGCGCGGACCGGTACCGGCGTCGCGCACTGCCCCGGGTCGAACTGCCGCCTCGGCTCGGGGAT
>JBBSFF010000350.1:0-2566 GCA_038238995.1 Sphingomonadales bacterium | reverse complement strand
GTGAATCGCCTCAGGGAAATATGGGCTCGTACAAGGCAGTGCCCGCCTGTCGTAAACATAGGCGATTCGTCGCTCAAATCCAAGAGCGCGGCGAGATGCGAAGGCGACCCGGTCAATGACGCGACGGCGGTCAAGGGTCTGCTCGAGGTCGGGGCGCGCTACGGTCGGCTGACCGGCGGCGCGGACAACGGCGACGACGGCCTCGTGGTTCGAGGCGAAGTGCTGACCCGGCGACGGCGCGGTTGTATCCCCTCCACCCGTTGGCTACGCTCAACGCGGGGTTTGCGACGGGGTACGACATGCCGCTCAACGAGGCGATGGACTGGGGGCAGGTCGGCGCGATCGACACCGGCGGTGGCACCGTCGCCGATGCGTTCCAGCTCGCTTTCGGCTTGCCGGCCAAGACCGTCGGCGCGATCGGCAATCCGTCGTTCCGCCCGCTCTGAGGATCGGCGACTTCGACCTGCGGCGCGGGCGGGTCACCGTGCGCGCGACCGGCAATTCGGCGTTCATCGACGGTGCGTTGGTCGCCGAGGTCGCGATCTGGGTCGGCTGCTACCTCGCCGTTTGCGTCGCCGCGCTGCGCCATCTCGGGCGGACGCGGCGGTCAATCTGGTTCACCCCGATCGTGCCGCATCCGCGCTACATGGTCCGCATCGCGGCGATCTGGGCGGGCATTCGGGTCGCGCCAACGCCAGAGGCCGCGACGGCCGCATTCTTCTTCGAGGATGCGACGGTGAGCGCGCCGCCACCGCCGCGCCACGACCGCGCGTTCAACTTCGACTGCGGCGACATCGCGAAGGGCCGGGTCGCGCAGGTATTCGCCGAGGTGTTCGGCTACCCGCTCGCGGTCGATCCTGCGACCTGGACCGGCGCGGCGGTCGAAAAGAGCGAAGCCAACGGCACCCACGACGGGCGGATCGTCGACGCCCCGTGTGTCGCGCAGCCGGGCAGGGCCTATCAGCGCCTGATCGACACCGTCCGCCCCGACGGCTTCGCCTACGACCTGCGAACCCACGTCATCGGCGGCGCCGTCGTCGCTGTCTGGGTCAAGCGGCGCGACGCCGCCACGCGCTTCCAGCCGGCCAACCGGGCAGCGATGCTGGTCTCGCCAGAGAGCGTATTTTCGATCGAGGAACGCGCGCGCATCGCCGCCTTCGCCCGCGCGATGGGGGCCGACTGGGCCGGGCTCGACGTGCTGCGCGACGAACTCTCGGGGCGGATCTACATCGTCGACGTCAACAAGACCGACGCCGGACCGATCATCGCGCTGTCGCTCGCGGATAAATTACGCTCGGTCGCGATCCTCGCGCGCGCCCTGACCGCGCTGATCGATCAACCCTCGAGCGTCGCGGCGAGCGCCTCGACTCGCGCGAGCAGGGTGGCGTAGCGCGCATCGTCGCGGGCCGCCACCGCCGGAGCCACCCCGCCGGTGCGTGCGGCGAACAGTTCGTCGGCGATCTGCAACCCCGCCATCAACAACAGCCGCGGCTCGCTCATCGTGCCGATCGCCGCGGTCAGTTCGTCGGCCTTCGCCGCGAGGAGGGTGGCGAGCGCGGCAAGGTGCGCCTCCTCGCCCGCGCCGCACGACAGCGGGTAGGTGCGGCCACCGATCTCGACCCGGACCTGCCCCATTATTTCGCCTCGGCGAGCAGCGCGTCGATCGCAGCGATGGCGTGCGTACCGGCGTCGTCGAGCAGCCTCACCTGCGCCGCCGCACGGTCGCGTTCCGCGCGCAACCGGATCGCGGCGGCCTCGACGCGATCGACGGCCGCCGACAGTCGTTCGAGTGTCGTGTTATCCGCCACCGGCAAACTCCTGAAAACGCGCGGCCCTCGCTGCAACGTACGAAAATACCCGCGCAGCCGTCAAATATTGACCCGTCGCAGGGGCGTCGCCATGGTGCGCCGCGCGCCGTTCCCGAGTCGCTGCCAAGGTTCCGTCTCCGATGTCCGACCCTCACCGCCCGATGGCGAATGCGATCCGCGCGCTGGCGATGGACGCGGTCGAACGGGCAAATTCGGGGCATCCCGGCATGCCGATGGGGATGGCCGACGCCGCGACCGCGCTGTTCGCGCGCCACCTGAAGTTCGACCCGGCCCAGCCGAAATGGGCCGATCGCGACCGCTTCGTCCTGTCGGCGGGGCATGGCTCGATGCTGATTTACGCGTTGCTGTACCTGTCCGGCTATGCCCGCCCGACGATCGGCGACATCGAGAACTTTCGCCAGCTTGGGTCGCCCTGCGCCGGGCATCCGGAGAATTTCGAACTCGACGGCGTCGAGACCACGACCGGTCCGCTCGGGCAGGGGCTCGCGACTGCGGTCGGTATGGCGATCGCCGAACGGCATCTGAACGCAATCTACGGCGACGCGCTCGTCGATCACCGCACCTACGTCATCGCCGGCGACGGGTGTCTGATGGAGGGCATTAGCCACGAGGCGATCGGACTCGCCGGGCACCTCGGCCTCGGACGGCTGATCGTGCTGTGGGATGATAACCGCATCTCGATCGACGGGCCGACGAGCCTGTCGACGAGCGAGGACACGCCGAAGCGCTTCGACGCC
>JBBSFF010000349.1:0-2568 GCA_038238995.1 Sphingomonadales bacterium | reverse complement strand
GACGCGCTTACCCGCCAGATCACGGCCGATTGCGCCGAGGCGCGCGCGCGGCTAGACGCCACGCCTGATGTCCGACTCCCCGACTAGAGATTATCGCGACACGGTCTTCCTGCCGCGGACCGACTTCCCGATGAAGGCCGGCCTCAGCGCCGCCGAGCCCGCATGGCTCGCGCGCTGGGCGGCCGAGGACGTCTACGGGCAGTTGCGGGCGGCGCGAGCGGGGCGGGAACGCTTCATCCTTCACGACGGCCCGCCGTACGCCAACGGCGACCTCCACGTCGGCCATGCGATGAACAAGATCCTCAAGGATCTGATCGTCCGCAGCCAGTCGGCGCTGGGCAAGGACGCGCCGTACATCCCCGGCTGGGACTGCCACGGCCTGCCGATCGAGTGGAAGGTCGAGGAGGCGTATCGCGCGAAGAAGCTGAACAAGGACGACGTGCCGCCGGTGGAGTTTCGCGCCGAATGCCGGGCGTACGCCAACCACTGGGTCGCCCGCCAGTCGGTGCAGTTTCAGCGGCTGGGCGTCATGGGCGACTGGGCCGACCCGTATCTGACGATGGACTTCAAGGCCGAAGCGACGATCGTCGCCGAACTGCTCAAGTTCGCCGCGAGCGGCCACCTGTATCGCGGGGCCAAGCCAGTGATGTGGTCGCCGGTCGAAAAGACCGCGCTCGCCGAGGCCGAGGTCGAATACGCCGACATCGTCAGCACCCAGATCGATGTCGGGTTCGAGATCGTCGAGTGCCCGAACGCGCCGGAACTGGTTGGCGCGACGGCGGTCGTCTGGACGACGACGCCGTGGACGATCCCGGTCAACCAGGCGATCGCGTATGGGCCGGAGCTCGATTACTTGGTACTCCGATGTGAAGATCAGAACGAGCAACTGCTTGGGCGATACCTTGTCGCGGTTGAACTCAGAGATAGCTTCGAAGCCCGAATCACTCCGCTGCTGCGCAAAGATATGCACGAGTACGATACGTTAATTTGCGCGATCGAAGATTTCCACTTCGGCCCAGCGCTCGCCGGCACTATCGCCCGTCACCCGATGCACGCGCTCGGCGCCTTCTTCGCGCGTCCGCGCCCGTTCCTCGCGGGCGACTTCGTCACCACCGATCAGGGGACGGGGCTCGTCCACATGGCCCCCGACCACGGCGAGGACGATTTCGACCTGTGCAAGGCGAACGGCATCGACCCGGTCTTCGCGGTCGAGGGTGACGGGCGGTACCGTGCCGACTGGGGCTGGCTTGCGGGTCAAGGCAGCGTTATCGACAAGAAGCTCAACGCGAGCGGCAACGGGTCGAATCTCGTCGAGGGACCGATCTGCCGCGACCTGCGCGAAGCGGGCGGGCTGCTTGCCGCGTCGGACGATTATTCTCACAGCTACCCCCACAGCTGGCGCAGCCACGCCAAGCTGATCTTCCGCGCGACCCCGCAATGGTTCATCCCGATGGACACCCCCTCTCCCTCTCCCCTCGAGGGAGAGGGACGGTCGCGCCCTTCGCGCGACCAGGGTGAGGGTGGGTCGGCTCGCGGCGGCGACACCCCGGCGACTTACCCTCACCCAGGCGACTTCGCCGCCGGTCCCTCTCCCTCGAGGGGAGAGGGAGGAACGTTGCGGGAGAAGGCCCTCACCGCGATCGCCGACACGCGCTGGGTGCCGGAGCGGTCGCGCAACCGGATCACCGCGATGGTCGCCGGGAGGCCTGACTGGGTGATCAGCCGCCAGCGCGCGTGGGGGGTGCCGATCACGCTGTTCGTCGACCGGCGGACAGGCGATTATCTGCGCGACGATGCGGTCAACGCGCGCATCGTCGCTGCCGTTGCGGCGGGCGGCGCGGACGCGTGGTGGGCGACCGATCCGGCGGTGTTCCTCGGCCCCGAGCGCGACGCGGCGGACTATGAGCGCGTCGACGACATCCTCGACGTGTGGTTCGACAGCGGCTGCACCCACGCGTTCGTTCTCGAAAGCGGCCATTGGCCCGCGCTGCTGCGACCCGACGACGGCCCGCCCGCCGACCTCTACCTCGAAGGCTCCGACCAGCACCGCGGCTGGTTCCAGTCGTCGCTGCTCGAAAGCTGCGGGACGCGCGGGCGCGCGCCGTACCGGGCCGTGATGACGCACGGCATGACGCTCGATGCCAAGGGCTTCAAGCAGTCGAAGTCGCTCGGCAACGTCTCCGATCCGCGCAAGGTGATGGAAACCTACGGCGCCGACATCGTCCGGCTGTGGACCGCGACGGTCGACGCGACCGAGGACCACCGCATCGGCGACGAAATCCTCAAGGGTGTGGCAGAACAGTACCGCAAGCTCCGCAACACGCTGCGTTACCTGCTCGGCGCGCTCGACGGCTTCGACGACGCCGAGCGGGTGGCCGTCGCCGAGATGCCCGAACTCGAACGCTGGGTCCTCCACCGCCTGACCGACCTCGATGCCGAACTGCGGGCGTGCGTCGGCAACTTCGACTTCAACGGTTATGTTTCGGCGCTGTCGGTGTTCGTCAACAACGACCTGTCAGCGTTTGTCTTCGATATTCGCAAGGACAGCCTGTACTGCGACGGCGCTTG
>JBBSFF010000348.1:0-2620 GCA_038238995.1 Sphingomonadales bacterium | reverse complement strand
GGTCGCTGGTCGTGCTTGCTCGCGGGGCGCAGGTCGCGTCTAGGTCGTCGGCGATGGTCCACGACGATCTCGAACAAGTCGGGCTGCTGCTGCTCGTCGCCGCGGTGGTCGCGATCGCGACGCAGCGGCTGCGGCTGCCGTACAGCGTCGGGCTCGTCGCGGCGGGGATCGGGTTGGCGGTCGCGCCGCTCCACCTCGACCTCAAGCTGTCGCGCGACCTTATCTTCACAATCTTCCTGCCGCCGATCGTGTTCGAGGCGGCGCTCAACCTCCATTGGGTCGACCTGCGGCGGAACGCGGCGCTGCTCGCCGTCCTCGCCAGCGCCGGGGTGATCGTCGCGGCGGTCGTGGTCGGGGCCGGGATGCACTTCGTTGCCGGCTGGAGCTGGACCGAGGCGGCGCTGTTCGGCGCACTGATCGCCGCGACCGACCCGGTGTCGGTGATCGCGACGTTCAAGGCGGTCCGCATCGACCCGCGCCTCCACCTGCTGATGGAAAGCGAGAGCCTGCTCAACGACGGCACCGCGGCGGTCGCCTTCACCGTCGTCCTTGCGCTCGTCGCCGGGGGGCACGCCGATGCGGGCGCGGTCGGCTGGATGGTGGTCAAGATGGTCGTCGGCGGCATCGCCTGCGGCATCGCGGTCGCGGTCGGGCTGCTGCTCATCGCCGGGCGAACGCAGGACGTCCTCGTCGAACTGACCCTGACGACGCTGATCGCCTATGGCGCGTTCCTGCTCGCCGAAGGGGGCGGCATGTCGGGGGTGCTCGCGGCACTGACCGCGGGGCTGATCGTCGGTAATTCGGGGTCGTTCGGCGCGATCTCGTCGAGCAGCCGGACGGCGTTGATTGGTTATTGGGCCTATGTCGCGTTCCTGGCCAACTCGTTGATTTTCCTGCTTATCGGCGCGCAGATCGCGCGGCAGCCGTTCGATGATGTCGTCCGTCCGGCGGTGATCGCGATCGTCGTCGTCCTCGCCGGGCGGGCGGTGGCGATTTACGGCATTGCCGGGCTGTTCCGCTGGAGCCGCCAACGCGTCGACCGGCGGCACCAGCATATCCTCGTCTGGGGCGGATTGCGCGGCGCGCTCGCGCTCGGGCTGGTGTTCGGCCTGCCCGTCGACCTGCCGGGGCGCGGGCAGCTGGTCACGGTTGCATTTGCCGTCGTCGCCTTTTCGATCGTCGTTCAAGGGCTGACGATGACGCCGTTGCTCCGGCGGCTGCGGCTGATCGGGGAGCCCCCGTGCAGCACCGGGTGAAGGTCACACAACTTCACACGACGACCGGCTTTTTCACGCCGACGTGGCGTGAAGGTCACAGAACTTCACACAACGACCGGCTTTTTCACCGCCGCGCATAACTTCGTCACGCGCCAAAGTTCACAAAGTTCGCACGACGAAGGCGTTCCGCTGCGACAATCCCGACAATGAGAAAGAACGATCGTCAGTCAACTAAGCACCGACTCGACGCCGCTATCATACCCTATCGCCGCCCCTGTAGGACAGCGCCGCGCCACTAGCTCGCCAGCGCCTCGACCTTCGCTGCGAGCGCCATCCAGCGTTCCTCGGCCGCCGCCTGTTTCTTCCGCGTCGCGTCGGCTTCGACGTTGATCCGGTCGAACTTCTTCGCGTCGCGGGCGTAGAGCGCGGGGTCGGCGAGGGCGGCTTCGGCGGCGGCGATCGCTTTCGTCATCGCCTCGATCTCGGCGGGCAGGCCGTCGAGCTCGCGCTGCTCGATATAGGTCAGCTTGACGGTCCGGCGGGGAGACGCGGCGGCGGCCTTCGCCTGCGCGGCGGGGGAGCGCGCGAGCAGGGCGACGCCGTCGCGCTTCGCCTCCCAGTCGCTGTAGCCGCCGGCGACGACGTCGGCCTTGCCCGACCCGTCGAGCGCGACGACGGCGGTCACGGTGCGGTCGAGGAAGTCGCGGTCGTGGCTGACGATCAGCACGGTGCCGGCATAGTCGTCGATCACCTCCTGCAGCAGATCGAGCGTTTCGAGATCGAGGTCGTTGGTCGGCTCATCGAGGATCAGCAGGTTCGACGGGCGCGCAAACTCGCGCGCCAACAGCAGCCGCGACCGCTCGCCGCCCGAAAACGTCTCGATCTTCGCCTCGAGCACGTTGGGATCGAACAGGAAGTCCTTGAGATAGCCCGCGACATGCTTGCGCGTGCCGCCGACATCGACCCAGTCGCCACCGTCCGCCAGGATGTCGCGCACCGTCTTGCCGGGCTCGAGCTTCTTGCGGCCCTGGTCGATCAGGATGCTCTGGATCGTCGCGGCGCGCTTGATCTTGCCGCTGTCGGGCTCGATCTCGCCGGTCAACAGCTTGAGCAACGTCGACTTGCCCGCGCCGTTCGCGCCGATCACGCCGATGCGCTCGCCGCGCGTCACGCGCAGCGAAAAATCCTTGAGGATGACCCGGTCGCCGAAATGCTTGCTGATGTGCTCGGCGTCGAACACGACCTTGGTCTTCGATTCCTCGGCGCTGGTCGCCAGCTTGGCGACGCCCTGCGGCCCGACCATCGCCTTGCGCGTGACGCGCAGTTCGTCGAGCTTTGCCAGCCGCCCCTGGTTGCGCTTGCGCCGTGCGGTCACGCCGCGCGCCAGCCAGTGCAGTTCCTGC